>JANPGL010000496.1:0-2403 GCA_031423915.1 Actinomycetes bacterium
GCCACGCCAAGCACGGCGCCGACGACCCCGCCGGCCACGTCCGCGGCGGCAAGGGCGCCGACGACCCCATCGGCCACGCCAAGAACGGCGCCGACGATCCCGCCGGCCACGTCCGCGGCGGCAAGGGCGCCGACGACCCCATCGGCCACGCCAAGAACGGCGCCGACGACCCGGCCGGCCACGTCCGTGGCGGCAAGGGCGCGGACGACCCGGCGAACCACGGCTGACCCCCGTTCGCGGGGGAGGCCCGCTCGCCCGGGCCTCCCCCGCACCCCCCTCACATCGCCGAACATGCTGATCGTGCACCCGCTCCGCTCCCTCCTGGTGGCCGCCGCGCTCTTCACCGGCAGCGCCGTCGGCGGCGCGGCCGTGGTTCGCCACGAGCCGCCCTCGACCGCGGCCCAGATCGCCCAGGTGCTCCGCCACCGCTATGTGCGCGAGCTCCCCGACTCGCTGCTCGACCGGCTCAGACCGTCGACGCTCGCCACCCAGCTCGACGACCCGTACACCCGATACCTCTCGCCGGCTCAGCGGGTCACCGCCGACCTGGCCGACGACGGTCGCTACGCCGGCATCGGCGTGGCGGCGAAGACCTCGGGCACCGAGCTCCGCATCGACGGGGTGACCGCCGGCGGCCCCGCCGAGCGTGCCGGCCTGGCGCCCGGCGACGTGATCGTCGCGGTCGACGGCTCCCCGGTGCGCGCCGGGGCGCTCGATGCGGGTCTGACCGCACTGCGGGGCCTCCCCGACACCGAGGTGCTGGTCGAGGTCGGCCACCCCGACGGCACGACCTCCTCGGTCCGACTGCGACGGGCCGCCATCGAGCTCGACGACGTGGAGACGCAGTGGCGAACCGGCGCGCCGGGTCCGGTGGTCGTGATCGCCGCGCTCCGCTTCGACCGCGGGGTTGCCGAGCACGTGCGGGTCGCCGTCGCCGACGCCGTCGGGCGCCGCGCCGCCGCCGTCGTGCTCGACCTGCGGGGCAACGGCGGCGGGCTCGTGGCCGAGGCGGCCCACCTCGCCGCCGTCTTCCTCCCCATGGGCACCCCGGTGCTCATCACCTCCGGCGCCCACCTCGACGACCGCACCTACCTGACCTCCGACGAGCCCGTGTCGACCATGGTGCCGCTGGCCGTCCTGGTCGACGGCGACAGCGCCAGCGCGTCGGAGGTCGTCGCCGCCGCTCTGCGCGACGCCGGTCGGGCGACCGTGGTCGGGACCACCACCTTCGGCAAAGGCGTGATCCAGGACGACATCGAGCTCACCGACGGGGGCCTGCTGCGCTTCACCGTCGCCGAGTACCGCACCCCGGCCGGCCACCGCATCCAGGGCATCGGGCTCGCACCCGACGCGTCGCCGGGCCGACGCCCGACGGGGGGCCGGTCGACCTGGCGCTGGAAGCGGCGCTCGAGCTCATCGACGGAACGTGAAACGACGGCGAGGTCTCGGTACGGTCCGGGAAGCAAGACGTCGGTCGGGTCGCCCGTGCGCCCGCACCAGGACGACGGGAGACGACGTGTCCACGATCACCGACGCCAACGGCGAACCGGGTACAGCCGCTCGCTGCAGCACCCACGAGGCGGCGCTCGCCGCCGCCGAGGCCGCCCGAGGCTGCGGCCCGACGAGCCTGGCCGTGTACCTCGGCGTGGACGACGACGCCGGCGTGGTGCTCGCCACCGGCGACGCCGAGGCGCTGGCGGCCACCATGGCACCGCACGCGGATGTCGCCCTGCACCGGACCGCCACGCGGCGCCTGCTGCGGCACCGGCGCACGTGGGCGCCGGATGAGCCGACGCCCGGCCTCACCCAGCTCTACCTGACCCGGCGGCGACCCGGCCTCGCCGCCCGGGACTACCACCGCTACTGGGAGCTCGAGCACGGCCCGCGGGCGCTGCGCCACCACCTCGGCATGTGGGACTACGCGCAGGTGTCGGTGACCGGCACGCACCACGGCGACGCGGTCGACGGCCTCGCCGTCACCCAGTGGCCCACCGTCCACGACCTCGCCCAGCGCTTCACGGACGGCGCGGTGGGCACCGCCGTCATCCAGCACGACGCCTCGCGGTTCACCGACCTCGGAGCGCTGCCCCGTCACCGCATGAGCGAGCGGGTGCTGATCGAGGCGCCGTGGCCGACGACCGGCACCGTCGCCATCACCGACGCCCGATCGGTCTCGTTCGGGCGACCCGCCGACGACGTCTGGCGCGTGCTCGGGCGGTTCGGCTCGTTCCTCGACTGGTGGCCCGGCGCGTTCACCTCGTGCGCGGCGCCGAGCGACGACGGCGTGGGCGCCACGCGCGCGCTCACCCGCCCCGACGGCACGGTCGTGGTGGAGCGGCTGCTGGAGCACCGGCCCGACGAGCGGATGTTGCAGCTCGTCATCGACGCCGGCCTCCCCGCCGT
>JANPGL010000497.1:0-6612 GCA_031423915.1 Actinomycetes bacterium
CTACTTCGATGCACCGACGCTGGCGTCGATCGTCGCCCGCCTCGACGACCGGCTCACGGAGGCGGCCACGGTGATCGCGTGTCACTGGCTCGGATCCTCGACCGATCACGTCCTCGGCGGCCACCAGGTCCACGACGTCATTACTGCGCAGTTCGGTGCGCCCACGACGCACGAGCTTCACACCAGGTTCGTGCTCGACACCTGGCACCGTACGCCGTGAGCCGGGGAAGAACACCCTGGCGCGTCGGCGTCGTGATCCCCGCCCACGACGAGGTCGGGCACATCGCGGACGCCATCGCCTCGGTCGTCGAGGCGTGCGCACAGCTTCCCCCGTGCGTACGCACCGACGTGGTGGTGGTCGCCGACTCCTGCACGGACGCCACCGCCGCGGTGGCCACCGACGCGCTGGCGGGCGCGGGGTCCGTGATCGTCGGACACGCGCGGTCCGTGGGGGTCAGCCGCGCCACCGGCACCGAGCACGTCCTCGGCCATCTGCTGCATCCGCTCGACCGCACCTGGCTCGCCAACACCGACGCTGACTCCATCGTGCCGCAGACGTGGCTCACAGAACAGCTGGCGCTGGCCGACCGGGGTGCGACCGCCGTGGCGGGCCTCATCGAAGTCGACAGCTTCGCCGATCTGGCGCCGGGTACGGGCGCGGTCTTCCTTCAACGGTACTCGCCGACCGACGGCCGACCGCACACCCACGTACACGGCGCCAACCTCGGCGTACGCGCCGACGCCTATCGCGCGGTGGGCGGCTGGAACGACCTCGTCACCGCCGAGGACCACGACCTGTGGCACCGGCTCCGCACCCGCAAGTGGCCCGTCCGAGCCGTGTCGTCGATCGTCGTGCGGACCAGTGGCCGACGAATCGGGCGGGCGCCGAACGGGTTCGCCCTCGGGCTCGACCAGCTCAGTCGCGAAGTGGCGTCGTACCCGGGGACTGCGGCATGAGCGACCCGGGCGGCACGCTGCGCCGACTCTCCGACGAGGGTCACCTGAACCTGCCGCTGCCGGCCGGTGGACACACCGCCTCGCGCCATGCGTCGTTGCTCGACCTAGGACGCGCCGACACCAGCCTCGCCCGCCTGGCCGAAGCGCACACGGACGCCACCGCCATCCTCGCCGAGGCGGGGCGGACGGCCCGTCGTGGCGACCTCTACGGTGTCTGGGCCGCCGAGTCGCACGACCAATCCGTCTCGCTCGTGCGGCTGGCCACGGGCGTCGTGGTGCGCGGCACCAAGGCGTTCTGCACCGGTGCCGGAATCGTCGACCGGGCCCTTGTGACCGTAACGGAGCCGGCGCGCCTCCTGATCGACGTCGACCTGCGCGCCACGCCGGCATGCGTCGCCTTCGATCACGGCGGGTGGGTGGCCACGGCCTTCGCAGAGACGGCGACCGCCACCACAACGTTCTGCGACGTCCCCGTCGCAGACGACGACATCGTGGGAGGCGACCGCTGGTACCTGGACCGCCCTGGCTTCTGGCACGGCGCCTGTGGCCCGGCCGCCTGTTGGGCCGGGGCCGCCATCGGGCTCGTCGACCGAGCCAGACTGGTCGGCAGCGACAACCCCCACGTCCTGGCCAACCTCGGCGCCATGCACGCCGCCGAGTGGGGCATGCGGGCGATCCTGGCGATCGCCGGCGACGAGATCGACGCCGCTCCGTGCGACGCGCGTTCGGCGCGCACCCAGGCCATGACCGTCCGCCACCTCGTCGAGCAGTTCGCCACCGACATCGTCGCCCGATTCGGTCGCACGATGGGACCGCGACCGCTCGCGTTCGAAGCCGACATCGTCCGCCGACTGGCCGAGGTGCAGCTCTATGTGCGCCAGCACGGCGCCGAACGCGACCTCGAGGCGCTCGGCGCCGAGAGCAAGGGGCGGGGCGGCGCGTAAAGCCGGTGGTCACGGACGTCGCCGACGCAGTCGGCGGTGGCGACGGCGGTTCCGAACCCGCAGCGGGCCACGCGTCTCCTCGGGGTTTCGAGACTCCTGCCAAAGGCTAGTGGGCGGGCCGCGCCGCTAAGGACTGGCAAAACGTGCCGGGTGACGTCATCGGTTCATCGTTCAGTCCTCGGACGTTTCGGAAAACGACGCGTTGCCGAGTCCAGCGTCCGCTGCGCCGCACCTGAGGACCGCCCTAACGGAGGACACATGATACGGGGCCTCGTCGGCACGGGTGTCGCCAGTGGTGTGGTACCCAGCCCGTGCGCGCTCGTCGTGCTCCTGTCGGCGATGGCACTGGGTCGTACCGTCTTCGGTGTCGTGCTCATGCTCGCCTACGGGATCGGCATGGCCAGCACCCTGACGCTGGCCGGCGTCCTCCTCGTGAGGGTGTGCGACCGCCTGCAGCGACGCGAGCGGTCGACGCCGCTGCACGGGCACCGCCTCGTCCGCTCGTGGACGCGCGTGGCTCCGTGCCTCACGGCCGGCCTGGTGGTCGTGGTCGGCGTCGGCCTCGCGGTACGGAGCCTCCGATTGGTGTGAGCAACGCCGACGCCGCCAGCCCGGTCCGCCGTCAGACGGATCGTCCCGTTCAAGGCGTCGCAGCCGAGATCGTGCCCCGGTCGTGCGGCGTGTGACGCAGCAACCGTTCGGCGACCTGGTACATCATCCAGATCGGCGCGACGAAAAGGACGATCCGCACCGGGGGAACGTCGTGCTGCGCGATGGCGAGCCAGAGCATGGCCCCGAGCCATGCCGCAAGGAATGCGATCGACACGTTGCGGCGGGCCTGGACCGCCAGCGGATGCGGGAACTCGATCCTCGACAAGGTCAGCCCGCAGAACAGCACGCACACGCCCACGTTGATCCACTCGTCGGTGCGCAGCAGGTAGAGGGTGGGGATGATCATGTTCCACTCGGCCGGGAACCCTCGGAACCAACCGTCGGAAGTCTCGAGGTCCCGACGCGACATCCAGAGAGCGCTCACGAACAGGATGGCGAAGCCGAGTGGCCCCCCGATCACGTCCGGCAGGACGTCGAACCGGTAGAGGAACGCCACCGGAACGATCGTGCACGTGAAGTAGTCGACGATGAGGTCGAGCGCGTTGCCGTCGAACAGGGGCGTCAGACGACCGACATCGAGGGCGCGGGCGATGGGACCGTCGACGCCGTCGAGCACGAGCGCGGCGACGAGCCACAGCATCGCCGCGCGGGCATGACCCTCGATCACGCTGTTCAGGCCGACGTAGCCGATGATCACGCCGGTGGCGGTGAGGCTGTGGATCGCCCAGGCGGCGTAGAGGTGGCGACGGGGGACGGCAGCGGACGATGTCACCCGCGGGTGGTACCCGAACCACCCCGCGCCAACCGTGCCGCCGTGCGTGGAAGTGGACCGCCGCCCATGGCCTCCCGTTCGTGGTCTTCGTCCACACGGAGCACCAGGAGCGCGATGTCGTCGTCCCGGAGGTCGAAGTCCAGGATGGCCCCGAGCTCCTGGTGAATCCTGTCGGCGATAACCTCGGCCGAGCCTCCTCCACGGGCGGCTCGCTCGACGAGCTCGCAGAGTTGCGCCGGGTCGAGGCCGTGCGGGGGCGGAACATCGGTCGCGCCGTCGGTGTACAAGACCACGACGTCGCCCGGCTCCAGCGCCACGCTCGGGGCGTGGAACGAACCGGTTTCGAACACCCCCAGCAACGTCCCCGGCTTCCCGATGGAGCCCGCCCGGCCCGCGGTCGAATGGACGGGGAGCGGATGCCCGCCACACGCCACGGTCAGCAACAGCTGACCGGGGGATGTATCGAGCGTGGCGTACGCCGCGGTCAGGAACGAATCGGTCCCCGCCCGGTAGACGGCACGGTTCAACGATCGGAGGACCTCGATCGGGCTGTCGCCGTGCCATGCGCTCTCCCGGATCGAGTGCCGCGCCAGGCCGGTGAGCGACGCCGCCGACGGGCCGGTTCCGCACACGTCACCGATCACGATCGCAAAGCGGCCGGCGTCGTCGAGGGCGAACACGTCGTAGAAGTCACCGCCCACCTCCGTGGCTTCGCCCGCTGGCCAGTAGCGGACGGCGTGCTGCACGCCCGGGATGTCGGGCAGCGAGCGCCCGAGCAGGCTCCGCTGCAGCGTCTGGGCGATCGTGCGCTGATGCTCGTTCAGGCGGACGTTCTCGAGGCTGGACGCGATGCGCCCGGCGACGGCTTGGGCCAACGCCACGTCGTCATGGGTATAGCGGCGCGACGAGCTCGACATCACGAACTGCATCGCTCCCAGGATCCGCGAACGCTTCTCGAGCGGCACGACGATGGCCGACCGCAGCTCTAGCCGTTCGATGAGCGTCTGCTCCTCGTGCGTGGCGTCGAGATCGCTCAACACGTCGGGCGTGATGTCGGGGTAGAAGGCCGTACTTCCCGTCCGTATCACGAACGGCACGCCAGCCGGAGCATCCGGGTCGTAGGAGAACCGCGCCTGCAACTCGTGAGCGAAGGCGACCATGGCCGGGTCGACATGCGCGATCGCCGTCGACGGGGTTGCGCCCGGTCGCCGAGGACGTAGATCGAGCACCAGTCACCGAGGCGAGGAACGGCACAGTTCGTCACGTTCGCCATGATCTCCGCCGCGTTCGAGACCGCGTTGAGCGCGTCGTTGATCGCCGCCAGGAACTCCAGGCGCTCACGCTGCACCCGCTCCCGTTCGGCCCCATCGTTCTGGCGCGGTTTCCCGACGACGTGATCGGCCGGCCCATCCGTCTGCTCGGCGTGCGCGTGGATCTCGCACCACCGAGTTCCCCATCCGTCACGGCGCCGCCCACGGCGTCATCCCTCGCGCCGGGCCAGCTGTAACGGTCGTCGGAAACGGGTACTCGGCGGTGGGCGTCGGCGGGGGCCGGCGTGTCGTCGACGAGGTTCCGATGAGCGTCTCGCTCGTGCCACCTCGGTGGTCGACACTGCGGCGCGACTCATCGGGCGCTCGTCGTTGCGGGCCAAGTCATTGATGCCGCGAAGGTTGATCGGCTTCCCACACAGAAACGGTCTCGGTCATGACCGACGCGCTCCCCTTCCCGGAATGAGTCCGCCGAGCCCGGATCGACAGGCACGGCGGCGACCTCGACGCAGCGGAGGCGGCGTTCGACGAGCGGTCCACCGGCACAGCGGAGCAGGAGGCTCGCCGGCACGGTCCGCCTCCGACCGACCCGGTCGGCGGCCCCGCCTGACCCACATGGCAGGCTGCCCGCACGGCGACGTGACACTCAGCGGCTCGTCCCACGGACCAGTCCTCGTCCCAGGCCCGGCGGCAGCGCGAGGTCGGCGAGCTGCCGACCGGTGTCGAAGAAGGCCGCGCAAGTCAGCTCGCGCAGCCGGTCCTGGGCCATGAGCCCGGCTCCGAAGGGCCGGGTCACGTCGGGTCCTGGGGCGAGCACCACGGAGGGCACGCCGGCCGCCGCCAGGCGGCCCTGCTCGGCTCGCACCTTGCGATCGGCGTAGCGGCGAAGCGCCAGTTGGCCGGCCGGGGGCCGGCCACCGCTGCTCGACATGGCGGACACGATGACGACGAAGTCGACGACCTCCGGATCGTCGAGGACGTCGGCGTTGGTCGGCGAACGCACGCCACCGTCGACGTAGCGGACGCCCACGATGTCGACGGGGGCGAAGTAGCCAGGCACGGCACACGACGCGCCGATGGCGTCGCCGAGCGCCGGTCGTGGCTGATCGGCGCGGCCGAAGACGACGCGCCGAAGATCGTTCTGACGCATGCCGGTGATCCACAGCGGGCGCGATGGCCAGCGCTGCGGCAGCGCCCTCAGCAGCGCCACGTGGTGGAACACGTCGGCGCGCCCGTCCGGTATGACGCTGACGGCCGCCGCCACCGGGTCGACCGCCCAGGGACGAGCGAGGCGGGCCACCACACCGAACTCGGGGAGCCTGGGCAGACGCATCAGGTCGCGCCGCGTCAACGCCGGCGGCGCGGAGCGATCGACCAGAGCGGCAGCGATGCTCGCGGGGGTCTCGAGCAGGTCGGCACCGACCATCGAGGCGGCCAGGTCGTGAGCCGGCACACCGGCGCGCAGCAAGGCTCCGATGATGGAACCGGCGGAGGTGCCCACCACCACCTCGGCATCACGAGGATCCCAACGCAGGTCGTTGGCCAACGCGGCGAGAACCCCGGCGTGGTACGCCAACCCGAACATCCCGCCACCGCCAAGCACCAATCCGACGCGCACGGCGAGGGCGCTTCCCTCACCGGGATCACCACAAACCCGGGGTCGCCCCGCTTCCTGCCGTCCGACGGGGCCGCCGTGGGGTGAGCGTCGTCGTCCGACCCTGGCGGGCCACCGCGCTGCCCTCACTCCGCAGCGGTGATGTCCGTCCTGTCGACGAGGGCCTGCACCACCCGGTCTTCCACCGGGTCCTGGCGCTGGTGTTCGATCTCGAGCGACTGGGCCACTTCGACGCGAGCCGCCTGCCAGGTCGACCAGTGTCCGGACACGAGCGCCCAGAGCGACAGCGCTGACACGTACGACACACTGTGGATCCACCCGGCGGCGATCGACAACGGAATCATGAAGATCCAGAAGATCGTGAGCCACCCGTTGAGACGACGCATGAAGACAGGATCGCCCTGAACGGACGCCCAGAGCGACTTGACGATTCCCACGAACGGG
>JANPGL010000498.1:0-1890 GCA_031423915.1 Actinomycetes bacterium
AAGGGAACGTCGTCTACGACTACGACGAAGACGGCAAGCCGGACGCCTGGCAGGTGAACGGCCAAATCCGAGATTTTCCGGTGAAACCCGGCTCTGACCTCGCTCCCGCGTTGATCACGAGCGGAGCCAGTCTCGTGTCAGCCATCATCGGGGCGGCGGTCGCCCTCCTCGCAGTTCGGCGTACGCCTTCCGCAAAGCTGCGCCGGCGAACTGTCGACTAACGCAATCCCAACGAGCGAGCGACGACCGCTCGCGCCTGCGGTGGGTCGCCTCCCGCACCGTCTGCGGCCCATTGCTCGACGGCCATCAGGTAGGCGTCGGCCAGGTGGTACTCGACGAGTAGCACCCAGTCGCCCACGTCGATCTCGACGGACACGGTGACGTCCTCGGCCTCAGGCGCCGCTGCGGTGTCCTCGTCGGCCGGGTGGACCTCGTAGCGGGCATGCAGCCCCGGTGAGGTTGGATGGCATGCCGACACTGGGTTGCCCCGCTCGTACTCCCCGCGTCCCTTGCCCCTGGGACCCGCTGCTTGCCGCGCACCGTCGGACGGATGCGATCGACCTGCTGACGAGCACCGAGCAGACCTGTCCGGACCTACGATCGAGGGGTCGGGAACGGGGGCGACCGTGGCTTGGATGAAGGACCGCAGCGAGCGCAAGCAGGTCGAGCGCCAAGCGCGCGAGGACCACGCTGCCCAGGTGGCAGAAGCAGAGGCGAACCAACGGCGCCAGGAGCAACAGGCAGCGATCGCTGCTCAGGCGCTCGAGCTTCGGAAGATGGTCGACCTCGCCAGGACCTTCCGTGGCCTTCCGGCCAGCGAGCTTTCCGATCGGCCGGCGGTGCAGCTCCGCAATGGAGAGCGGGTGTTCGCCGTGGTCTCCGATGTCCTTCTTGTCGAGCCTCGCTCGACCGGCGGGCACTGGAACGGCGGTTCGCACGGTGTCTCCGTTCGTGTGCCGGGAACCCGATCAATGCGTTACCGCATCGGTGCGACGAGCGGTCGGTACGTGCCGGGCGAGCAGGTTCCGACGTCCATCGACACCGGAACGGCGGTTGTTACCGACCAACGGGTGGTCTTCTCTGGGCCGCAGTACACGCGTGAGTGGCTCTGGTCGAAGTGTGTGGCGCTCGACCATCTGGAGCAGTCGCTTTACACGACCATCGCGGTGTCGAACCGGCAGAAGGTGAGCGGCATCGCCTACGGGAGCACGCAGGCAACGTTGATCAGGTTCCGCTTCGATCTCGCCTTGGCCGTCGCAACGGACGCGACCGGCGATCTGGCCGCCGAACTCGAGGAAGACCTCGATCTGCTCGAGCAGACGCTGGGCATTCCTACGGAACCACTCACTCCAGGTTCACCGCTACCGCCCCCTCCGCCGCCGGGCCTGGCATGAGCTCGGGCTCCCGTTGGCAGTACGCGGTCGCGAGCATCGGCATGTTCAACGCACAGAGCCGGATGGCTACCGTGCTCGGCTCGCTCGGCGCCCAAGGTTTCGAACTGGTGACCGTCTACGACAAGGCTTCGAACTGGTTCGCTGGCATGGAGAAGGGGTTCATGCTGTTCAAGCGCGAGGTCCCGGGCGGAAGCGAACCTGACGGCGCCTGGTGCGTCACCGTGAACGAGGCCGGTGAACTCGTCCAACCCGGCGCTGACCGGTACGGCGATCCCGAGGGTCAGGCGTGGTAAGGCACCAGCACCGCTCGACCAGCACGCGCACCTACGGTTAGGGCATGTTCGTCAAGATCGCCAACTCGCCGGGCCGGCTGCTTGCCACGTTCGTGGCATCGATGCTGGCGTCGTCGTTGCTCTACTCGTGGTTCGAGTCCGCCGCGTTCCCGGACTCGCTGTACTGGTCGATCGTCACGGCCACGACGTTGGGCTACGGCGAC
>JANPGL010000499.1:0-8891 GCA_031423915.1 Actinomycetes bacterium
TCGAGGAAGCGACCGCCGGGCGCCAGCACCTGGAAGCTCCGGTCGACGAAGTCGTCCGACAACGAGTTGAGCACCACCTCCACGCCGCGGCCACCCGTGTCGGCCAGCACCCGCTCGGCGAAGTCGAGCGTGCGCGACCCGTAGATGTGGCGGACACCCAGCGACTCGAGGTGGCGGCGCTTGTCGGCGCTGCCGACGGTGGCGAACACCTCGGCGCCGACCTGCTGGGCCAGCTGGACCGCGGCCTGCCCCACGCCGCCGGCGGCGGCGTGGATCAGGACGCGCTCGCCAGCCCGCAGCCCGGCGAGCCGCCGCAGCCCGTAGTCGGCGGTGAGGAACGCGATGGGCACCGTGGCCGCCTCGGCGAACGTGAGAATGTCGGGCACCCGCACCACCAGCCCGGCGCGGGTCACCACGTGGCTGTCGAACGCCTGCGGCGCGATGCCCATGACGCGGTCGCCGACCGCCAGGTCGGCGACGCCGGGCCCGACGGCCGCGACCACGCCGGCCATCTCGAGCCCGGGCGGCCCCGGATCGCCCGGGTACATCCCGAGCACGTTGAGGACGTCGCGGAAGTTGAGGCCGCTGCAGCGAACCTCGACCTCGACCTCGCCCTCGCCGGGCGCGGCGCGGACCGCCGGGACGAGCGTCAGGGCCTCGAGCGACCCGCGCTCGGCGAAGGTGAGCCGGTACGGACCCTCGCGCGTGGCGTGCTGATCAGGGCGGGTTCGCACCAGGCGACCGACGAGCCGACGGCGGCCGCGCAGCGCCACCTGCTCGGGCAGGGTGTCCGCGTCGGCGGCGACGAGCTCGGCGGCCAGCTCCTCGACGGCGTCGGCGCGCTCCGACGGGTCGAGGTCGACCAGCCGGCAGCCGAGCTGCGGCTGCTCGTTGGCCAGCACGCGACCCAGGCCCCACAGCGCGCCGTGCGCGACGTCGGCGGGTTCCCCGTCGATCGACTGACCTCCCCGCGTCACCAGCCACAGCCGCGACCGACCCGGCGGCAGCGCCGCCAGGGAACGCGCCGCACCGAGCGCCGCCGTGATCGTGGGCTCCAGGTCGGCGGCGACGGCGCCGGTGGCGCCGGCAGGCGCCAGCAGCACCACGTCGACGGTGGCGGCGCCGCCAACCGCGGCCAACACCGACGGCAGGTCGGTGACGTCGGCCGGGTCGCACACGATGCCGCGCCGACCCGGGGCGAGCACGTCGGCGAGTCGCGCTCCCGCGCCGCTGCCGTCGACGATCACCACGGCAGGCCCGCCTTCGGCGGCCGCGGGCTCGGGCCGTGCCTGGGGGCGCCAGACCACCTCGTAGAGCGGCTGGCGGGCCGCGGCGGCGCGCTGCCACAGCGACCGCGGTGTCCGGCGGACCTCGAGCCGGTCGATGGTGGCGACGACCGAGCCGTCGAGGTCGTGCAGCTCGACGCGGGCGGTGATCGTCGGACCACCGTCGCCATCGTCGAGCACGGTCACCACGCACCACACCGTGGTCACACCCGACCGGTGCAGGTGCAGGCCGTCGACCGCCACCGGCACCAGCATGTCGTCGCTGGCATGTTCGCCCAGCGGCGCCACCGCCACGCCCAGGACGTGGAAGCAGGCATCCAGCAGCGCGGGGTGCAGGTGCAGCCGGGACCCGTCGGTGACCGACGGGTGGAGCGCCGCCAGGCCCGCGGCGGCACCGTCGCGGCGACGCAACCGGGTGAGCCCCCGAAAGGCCGGGCCGTACGTCAGCCCGATGTTGCGCAACATGCCGTAGTACTCGTCGACGTCGACCTCGTCGGGGAAGTCCCGGTCGACGGCGTCCACGTCGAGCGGCACCGCGGTCGCGGCCTCGCGCCGGCGCAGCGTGGCGCGGGCGTGCACCGTCCACCCCGCCGACCCGTCGCCCGGCGCCTGTCGCGTGCTCACCACCTCGACCTCGCGACCGCCCGGCCGGTCGCTGACGACCGTCTGCAGCGAGACCACCTCGTCCTCGGCGAGGACGAGCGCCTCCTGGATCGACACCCGGTCGACCATCTCGACGGCACGATCGCTGGCCGCCAGCAGCAGCTCGAGGTAGGCGCTGCCCGGAAACACGATCGTGCCCGACAACCGGTGGTCGGCGAGCCAGGCTGGTGCGTCGGCGCGCACCTCCGACTCGAACACCGAGGCGCGCAGCGACGGGACCTCGGTGCGCGTGCCGAGCAGCGGGTGGGCGCCCGCGTCGTTGCGGCGACGCGGGCCCTTCGCCACCGGGGCGAACCAGTGCGGCTGGCGCTGGAACGGGTACGACGGCAGGTCGACTCGTCGCGCCGGCGCCGCGTCGCCGCCGCGCGTCGCCAGCGCGGCGAGATCGACCCGGGCGCCGCTCACGTGCACGGCGCCGAGCGCGTCGAGGACCTGCGCCCGCTCGCCGCGGCCACGACGCATCGAGCCGACCCAGACCTCGCCGTCGCCGACGCCGTCGGCGCTGGGCAAGCCGGGACGCACCGGGTGCGGGCCGATCTCGACGAACACGTCGACGCCGAGCGCCCGCAGCGACGCGACGCCGTCGGCGAACCGCACCGGCTCCACCACCTCGCGCGCCCAGTACGCCGGATCGGTGAGCTCCGTGGTGACGGGCAGACCCGACACGTCGGACACGACCTGGCACGTCGACGGGACGGACAGCGCGAGCTGCGCCACGACGTGGCCGATGCGCGCCGCCACCGGCACCATCAGCGGCGAGTGGAACGCGTGCGACACCACCAGCCGGCTCGTCCGCAGCCCGAGCGCCTCGACCATCGCCACGACGCGCTCGACGGCGTCGGCCGCACCCGACACGACCGTGTGCGCCGCGCCGTTCACGGCGGCCACACCCGCCTGCGCCCGCAGGTCGTCGGGCAGGTCGGCGAGCACCGCCTCGATGGCATCGACCGGGCCGAACACCGCCACCATCACGCCGCCCGCCGGCAGGCCGCCCATCAGCCGCCCACGCTCGACGGCGAGCCGCACGCCGTCGTCCACCGAGAAGACGCCGGCCACCGCGGCGGCGACGATCCCGCCCACCGAGTGCCCGAGCACCGCCCGCGGCCGCACGCCCCACGACGCCCACAGCTCGGCGAGCGACCACTCGAGGGCGAACAACGCGGGCTGGGTGAACTCGGTGCGGTCGAGCACGCCGGCCCCGCCGCGCTCGCCCCACAGCACATCGACGAGCCCGGGAGCCGACGGTTCCCACCAGCGCGCCACCTCGCCGGCGCACCGGTCGAGTGCGTCGCGGAACACGCGCTCGGCGGCGTAGAGCTCGCGGCCCATGCCCACCCGTTGCGAGCCCTGGCCCGAGAACACGAAGCCGACCGTCGGCCGGCCGGCACGCCCGGCGCGGGCGGCGGTCTCGTCCCCCGCGGCGAACCTCTCCAGCTGCGCGCGCAGCGCGGCGACCGAGTCCGCCACGAACGCGGCCCGGTGCGTCAGGTGCGCCCGGCCCGTGCCGGCCGTCGACGACACGTCGGCCAACGAGGCGGCGTCGTCCAGCGCGGCGGCCAACCGCGCCGCCTCCTGCCGAACGACGCCGTGGCCCCGACCCGACAGGACCACCAGCTCCGGCAGGACGTCGGCGTCGCCGTGAGCCGCCTCGGGGGTCGCCGGCGCCGACTCCAGCACCACGTGCGCGTTCGTACCCGAGAACCCGAACGCGCTCACGCCCGCCACGCGTCGACCGTCGACGCCCGGCCACGGCAGCGACGATGTGGGCACGACCACCGGGAACGCCGGCCACGGGATCTCGGGGTTGCGCTCGCGGAAGTTGCGGTGGGGCGGGATCTCGCCGTGCCGCATCGCCAGCACCACCTTGATCAGGCCGGCGATGCCCGCGGCCGACTCGAGGTGGCCGATGTTCGTCTTCACCGAGCCGAGCACGAGCGGGGCGTCGGGACGCCGCCCCCGGCGAAGCACGGCACCGAGCGCCTCGACCTCGATCGGGTCGCCGAGTGTGGTGCCCGTGCCGTGCGCCTCGACGTACTGGACGTCGCCGGGCGACACGCCGGCGACGTCGTAGGCGCGGCGGAGGACCGCCTGCTGCGCGGGACCGTTCGGCACCGTGAGCCCCGAGCTGGCACCATCCTGGTTGACGGCCGATCCGCGGATGACCGCCAGGACGCGATCGCCGGCGGCCACGGCGTCGCGCAGCAGCTTGAGCACCACGACGCCGCAGCCCTCGCCGCGCACGAACCCGTCGGCCGACGCGTCGAACGTCTTGCACCGGCCGTCGGGGGCCATCATCCCCCACTGCTCGAAGCACACGAACGCCTCGGGGAGGAGCAGCAGGTTCACGCCGGCGGCGATGGCCATCGTGCTGTCGCCGCTGCGCAGGCTCTGGCAGGCCTGGTGCACCGCCACCAGGGACGACGAGCACGCGGTGTCGATCGCCATCGCCGGACCCTGCAACCCGAGCGTGTAGGCGACGCGCCCGGCGGCGGCGTTGAGCGCGCCGCCGGTGGCGGCGTAGACGTCGAGCACCCCCGCTCCGCCGAGCTTGCCCAGCTGCACGTAGTCGTTCGTGGTGATGCCCACGAACACGCCGGTCGACGAGCCGGCCAACGAGTCCGGCGCGATGCCTGCGTGCTCCAGCGCCTCCCACGACACCTCGAGCAGGAGGCGCTGCTGCGGGTCCATCGACGCCGCCTCGCGCGGGGCGATGCCGAAGAACTGCGGGTCGAACTCGTCGATGTGGTCGAGGAAGCCGGCCGACCACTCCGACGGGTCACCTCCCAGCGCGTCGAAGTCGACGCCCGAGCGCGCCACCAGCGCCACACGGTCGGCGGGGTAGGTCGATACCGCGTCGCCTCCTTCGCTCAGCAGCTGCCAGAAGGCGTCGAGCGACGGTGCTCCCGGGAAGCGGCAGCTCATGCCGACCACGGCGATCGGCTCACGGGCGGCCTGCTGGGCCCGGTCGAGGCGGGCCTGCAGGTCGTCGATCGCGGTGAGGGCCTGTCGGAGCAGCTCCCGCCGATCGGGAGCCGGGTTCGTGTCGGTCATCGTCCGCCCTGTCCGTACGGGCGCGGGGCGCGCCGATCCTCGGGCCGTCGCGGCGGTGTGCTGCGCCGTGCTCGCATCAGTCCATCTCCTTCAGGCGGGCGGCCAACAGGGAGGCCAGGTCGTCCTCCGACAGGTCGTCGTCCAGCTCGATCGGCGGCCGGGCCCCGACCTCGTCGGCACCCGAGGTGGCGTCGTGCGCCGCGTCCTCGCCCGCGCCGTCCCGTTCCCCGACGTCGTCGACCAGGACCTCGGCAAGGAGGTACCCCGCGAGAGCGGCGACGTTGGGGTAGTTGAACGTGAGCGTCGACGGCAGGTCGACGCCGACGGCGCGCTCGACCCGCCCCTTCAGCTCGACCGACATGAGCGAGTCCATCCCCATGTCGAACAGTCCGCGGTCCACATCGACGCTTTCGGGTCGCTCGGAGCCGAGCGCCCGCGCCACCTCCTCGCGGAGGAACGCGACGACGAGCTCGTGGCGCCTCGCCGCGTCGGTGTCCTCCAGCCGGGCACGCAACGCCGGCACGGCGGACGCGTCGAACGTCGGGCGCGCCGCGCCGACGGCGCCGACGCGCTCGAGGAACGGCCGCCGCCGACGGAGCTCGTACAGCGCCTTGAGCCGCGGCCAGTCGACCGACGCAACGACCGCCTGGGGGTCACCTCGCCGCGCCAGCAGGTCGTCGAGGATCGCCAGCGCGTCAGCCGCGGCCATGGGCAGCAGGCCGCTGCGAACCACGTCGTCGCGCTCCTCCGCTGATGCGACGCGCATCTCGTCCCACGTGCCCCAGTCGACGCTCAACGCCGGGCGACCCTCGGCGTGCCGGGCGCGGGCGAACGCGTCGAGGAACTGGTTGGCCGCCGCGTAGTGGCCGAGGTCGCGGGACCCCCAGAGCGCGGTCGTGGACGAGAAGAGCACGAACGCGTCGAGGTCGAGGTCGCGGGTGAGCTCGTGCAGCATCCGGGTGCCGGCGACCTTCGGTCGCAGCATCCCGGCCACCTCGTCGGCCGTCACGGCCGCCACGCTGGCGCTGCTCATCGCCGCCGCGGCGTGGATCACGCCGCGCAGCGGCGGCAGGTCGCGCCCGAAGCGCTCCACGAGCGCCCCCATCGCCGCCTCGTCCGCCACGTCGACCGCAGCGATCACCACCGTCGCACCGCACGCCTCGACCGCGGCGATCGCCGCGGCCTGCGCGGCCGGGACGCTACCCGGAGCCAGCGTCGCCCACTCCTCCCGGGGGGGCATCCCACGCCGGCCGGTCAGCACGACGGTGCCGGCTCCCCGCTCGGCGAGCCAGCGGGCGATCGGCAGGCCCAGGCCGCCGAGGCCACCGGTCACGAGGTAGCTCGCGTCGCCTCGCCACGCGAATGGGGCGCCCGCGCCGCGTACCGGTGTCGTCCGCTCGAGGCGCGGGACGAGGCGGCGACCGCCGCGCCACGCGACCTGGTCCTCGTCGTCGCCGGCCACGACCGAGTCGAGCACGGCGCGCGCAGCCTCGCCCGGCGCGGCATCGTCGAGGTCGATCAGTCCGCCCCATCGATCCGGATGCTCGAGCGCGACGACCCGCCCGAGCCCCCAGCGGGCGGCCTGCTCGGGCGATGGCGAGACGCCAGCGGCCGGCTGGGCGCGGCGGGTGACGACCCACAGCACGGCCGGACCCTCCGCCTCGGCGACGGCGCGGACGACGTCGAGCATCGACCACACACCGGCCACGACATCCGCGTCGCCGAGAGCGGGCGCCGGCACGGAGCCGCCGTCGAGGCCGCGCAGATCCACGACCCGCGCGCCGTGCGGCAGGCCAGCGAGCGCAGCGCCGATCCCACCGGCGGCGGCGATCTCGTCGGCGCCCCAGGCCCGCACCTGTTCGTCGCGCTCGCGCAGCAGGTCGCCCAGTGCCAGGCCCACCCCGTCCGCATCCGTCAGCAGGACCCACGGTACCCGATCCGTGCCCGGCGCCGACGCGAGCAGCACGACCTGGCCGTTGACATCGCCCGTTGCCGGCAGAGCCTCGGCGTCGACGAAGCCGGCCGCCGCGAACGCATCGCGCCATCCGGCCACGGGAAGCAACGGGTGGGCGGGCCTGGCACGGCGGTCCTCGAAACGCCACCAGCCCTCCGTCAGGCCGAACGTGACGTCGACCCACCGGCTGCGGCGAACGCCCTCGACGACGACCGCTGTCCCACCAGGCGCCAGCAGGCGACGGACGTTGGCGAGTGCGACGCCCACGTCGCGCGTCGCATGCACCACGTTGACCGCCACGACGACGTCGAACCGGCCGGGCGGTACGCCCTGCCCCTCGGGGTCGCGCTCGATGTCGAACGGGCGGCACACCACCTGGGGCTGGTCGGCGAAGCGATCGGCGGCGCGGGCGGTGAACATCGGCGAGACGTCGGTGAACCAGTACTCCGACACGGACGCGGCGAGCGCCGGGAGGACCGACATCGTGGTCGCCATGGTCCCGCCGCCCACCTCGAGCACCCGCAGCGGCCGGCCCGTCGGACGTGCCGCGGCGATCGCCGCCACGGCGTCGCCGACGAGCGTGTTGAGCACGCGGGCCGGCGGGACATCGCGGTACAGCCGCTCGACCGCCGTGCTCGCCCCCGACGGGAACAGCAGCTCCATCGCGTCGGCGACGCCCCGCAGCACGTCGGCCAGGGCGGGACCGCAGCGGCGCAGGAGCTCGACCTCGGCCTGCGCCGACGGGGTCGCGGCGACGAGCTCGTCGAGCAGCGCCGCGGCATCGGACGCGCCGAGCGGCTCCACCACCTCGAGCCGGACGGCGTCGACGCGCAGCGCGCCGTCCTCGACCAGCATCCCGATCATGCGGTCGAACAAGCGGTGGTGCCGCGCCGCGACGCCGAGCGACGTGGCGAGACCGGCGAGCGGCGCAGACGTCCCCGGGCGGAGGTGCGGCGCGAGCGCGGCCAGCGCGGCGCCCACCGACGCTGTGGCGGCGCGGTCCAGCGCGGCGAGCACGGCGTCGTACCGGTCGACGCCGTGGAGCTTCGCCAACGCCGGGAGCTCGGCGCTGAGCCGGGCGGCCAGCTCGAGGGTGCCACCACCGACCCCGTCCCCGCACGGCCCCGCCGCGACGATCGGGTGCTCCGACCACGCCACCTCGTAGAGCCAGTCGTCGCGCAGGTGCCGCGCCGAGCGCGCCAGCGCCTCGCGTGACGCGCGCTTGAGCTGCAGGCCGATCGCGTCGGCCACGAGCGCGCCCGCGTCGTCGTAGACACGGAGGTCGGCGGTGACCACGTCGGCCGCCTCGGCACCGACAGGTCGTACCTCGACGTGGCTCCACAGCGTCGGCGGCGCCGGCGCGTGCCAGGTGAAGCGGTCGATGGCCACGAGGAGGTACACGGTGTCGTCGACCGCCGACATCGCCGCGCCGAGCACGTGGAAGCAGGCGTCGAGCACGGCGGGGTGCACGCGGTAGGCCGCGGCCTCGGCGGCACGTATCCCGGCCGGGCGGACGATGCGACCAAGCGCCTCGCCGTCGCGACGCCACGCCTCGACAACGCCGCGGAACGACTGCCCGAAGGCCAGCCCCACCGTCTCGAGGGACGCGTAGAGGTCCGCTCCGTCGATCCGCTCGGTGCAGCGGGCGCGAACGCCGGCCGTATCGAGGTGGGGTCCATCGGCCGACGGCGGCGCCGCCTCCAGCCGGCCCGTGGCGTGCACGGTCCACGCCGCGCGGCCACCGCCGTCCGGACCGCGGCGCGCCACGATCTCGAACGGAACCGGTCCCTCGCCTCCCGATGCCAGGAGCGTCTGCACGGGGCGCGAGGCCTCGTCGTCGAGCAGCAGGGCCTCGCGGATCGACAGGTCGACCACCGAACAGGGTCCCCTGCCGAGCGCGTCGGCGGCCGCTGCCGCCATCTCGAGGTACGCGGGCG
>JANPGL010000500.1:0-4601 GCA_031423915.1 Actinomycetes bacterium
TCGATCGCGTCAGGGCCGGAGCAGTGGGCCACCCGGGCGCGGGTGCAGCGGACACACCGGGTCTTCGACGCCGTCGACGGGGATCCCGACGCCGCCAAGGCCGCGCTCCGGGCGCTCGACACGCTGACCGACGAGACGGCCCCGACCGAGGGTGTCCGTGCGGTGCTGCGTGAGATGCGCGGCGACCCGGTGCGGTGCGGGGTCGTGATCGACGAGGTCCTCGATGTCGATCTCGAGCATGGCGATGTCGAGGCGGCGAGGGCGCTGGTGGAGCGTCTCGTGGCGGTCGCAGTGCGACCGGTCGAGAAGGCGTGCGCCCACTGGTTCGCGGCGCTGGTCGAAGAACGAGCCGGGTCGGCGCTGGCGGCCGACGCCCACCTCCATCTCGCCTCGTTGGAGAACCCTGAGTGGGGCCCGTTGGTCGATCGGGCCGGCTGGTACGCGTCGGACCGTGGCGACGCCGCCGCCGCGGTGCGCTGGTGGCGTCAGCTGGAAGCGCCGGATCACCACGAGTTGGCCACCGTTGCCCGGTACGCGCAGCGTTCCGGCCCGAAGGTCGGCCGGAACGACCCGTGCTGGTGCGGGTCGGGCCGCAAGTTCAAGAGCTGTCACCAGGGTCGCAGCGACCAACCGGCACTGCCCGATCGTGTCGAGTGGCTTTGGGCCAAAGCCGCCGGGTACCTCCTGCGCCGCGGGGGCGAGGCCGGTGACGACCTGTACGAGCTCACCATGGCCCGGGCCCTCGACCCGGACGACACCGACAGCGCCGCAGACGCGATGAGCGATCCGATCGAGTTCGACACCGCGCTCGTCGAGTACGGCTGGTTCGAACGGTTCGTTCAGGACCGAGGCCCGCTCCTACCCGACGACGAAGCACTGCTCGCCGCGAGCTGGGCGCTCATCGACCGGACCGTCTACGAGATCGACGACACCGGCCCCGACGGGCTGGTCGTGCGTGATCTCCGCACCGGGGACCGCCTCACCGTGGCCACACCGGGCGGGTCCCGCCTCCCGGTCGGCTCGCGCGTCTGTGCCCGCGCCGTGCCCGACGGGCGAGGTCATCAGTTCGTGGGCGCCCAGTTCCCGGTGGCGCCCGGCCGGGAACAGCAAGTGCTCGACCTGTGCGACGAAGCCGACGCCGAAGGACTGTGCGACTACGTCGCCGCGCTCCACGCCCCGCCCCGCATCACGACCCGCGAACACGAAGACATCGTCGAATGCACCGCGACGATGACCGTGCCCGACCCCGCCGACGCTCGACGGGTGCTCGACACCCTCTACGAACCCGACGACAACGGCTGGGTCGAGCTCCACGAGATCGAACCCGGCGAACGCATCGTGCGCGCCACCCTTCGCCTCGCCGGTAGCCAGATCTCCGTCACCACCAACGCCGCCGAACGCATGGACCGCGTCCGCACCACGCTCACCGCACACCTACCGGGCCTGGTCGTCGTCGAGGCGACACGCACCCCGCTCCCGCCCGGCGCCATGCCGCCTGGCCTGCCGATGGCGAGCCCCCAGCCGATCCCTGTCGAGGCACGCGACGAGATCGTCGCCATGCTCGAGGCCCGCTGGCTCGACGACTCCGTGCCCGCTCTCGGCGGCATCACCCCCCGCCAAGCGGCGGCCGACCCCCCCCGCCGCGACGACGTCCTGCGTCTCCTCGCCACGTTCCCCACCCCCGACCCGACCTCACCGTTCATGACGATGGACCCCCGGCGCCTCCGTACCGCACTCGGACTCTGATCGAACGGCCTCGACCGCAGGTCCGCCGACCGACCGATCACACCGGGGTACTCGATCCGAGCACGGCCTCGAGGTGGTTCGCAGCGTCGCGGTCCCGGGCGGGGACCCACGCCCAGTAGATGTCGAGCGTCGTGGACGTTCGGGCGTGTCCGAGCCGGTTGGCGACCGTACGGACGTCGATGCCTGCGGTGAGGAGTTCGGTGGCGACGAAGTGGCGCAGGTCGTGAATGCGCACGTCTGTAAAGCCGACTCTCGAACGGAGGCGTTCCCAGCGTCTCGTGATCAGCTCGGGCCGCCACGGCTCCCGGGGATCGGCGCGAGTGCTGAACACGAGCCCTTCCCGATCGACTACCTGACCGCCGGCCGCCAGTTCGTCGCCGCGGCAGGTCAGGATGTGCACGGCACGTGGCGTGAGCGACACGAGCCGGGCCCGGTCGGTCTTGGTCGTCTTCACCACGACACCCTCGGTGCGAGTGGCGCACACCGATCGCTCGATACGGGCCGTGGCTTTGTCGAGGTCGATGTCGCACCACCGTAGCGCGCACACCTCCCCACGGCGGGCGCCGGTAGCGACCGCGACTTCTAGCCAGCAGGCGAGCAGTGGGTCCGACTCGTGGGCAGCCTCCAGAACCTTCCGGACCCGCTCGACATCGGGCGGGGTGATCGAAACGCGGGGTACGGCGGGTCGGGTGGCGGACGAGACCGGGTTGCGGGCCAGCCAACCCCACCGGACCGCCTGGGCGACAGCGCGGTGCAGCACGACATGCGCGCAACGCACCCGCGAGGGCCCGATCCCTTGCGCTGCCATCCGTACGTACAGCCCGTCGCAGTCGCGTGCGGTGAGCTTGGCCAACGGCAACGCGCCGAGTTCGGGGACGAGGTGGCGTCGGATGATGCTCGTCCAGTCTTCCCGTGTCGTCGGCGCGAGGGTTGCGGTGGTCATGAATTGGGCGAGGAGCTCGGCGACGGTGACCCTGCTCCCGAGGTGGAGCCCGGCGCCGGCCTCGACGACGAGTCGCTGGAGGTCTTCGGTGGCCTGGGCGCGGGTGCCGTGAACGGTCCGGGACATCCGGCGGACCTCACCGGTCACCGGGTCAGGATCGGCGGTCACCTGGAGCCGCCAGATCCCGGGCGCTCGTTCGGTCAAGGTTCTTGTGCGTGGCTTCGTCATCAGGCACGATCCACCACCGGGCGAGGGAATCGCACCCGAATCGCACCAGCCATGCAGGGGCTAGTGGGCCTGGGGCACAGGCAGTTCGGCGCCGGCGACCGCCACATCGTCGGCGGGAATCGCACCGAATTGCACCCGCCGACGAGCCGCGGAACGGCTTCCGCGGCGGCCGTCAGGCCCGTGACCAGGTCAAACATCGAGAGCGGGTGACGAGAATCGAACTCGCGTCCTCAGCTTGGGAAAAAAGAGGCTCTCCGCCCTGATCCGTGGGTCATGCCGCGGCCTGGCGGCCCGGTAGTGGTGGGCAGTGGCCGCCGCGGTCGAGGAGGCACAGGGCGATGAGGTTGTCGGTGTTGCGGAAGCCGTAGGCGATGCGGGTGAGGAGCCGGAGTTTGGTGTTGATGCTCTCGGTGAGCCCGTTCGACAGGCCGTGGGTGACGCTGGCGACGATCCCGGCGCGGTGCTTCTTGATGCGGTGGTAGAGCTCGACGAACGCGGGGATCTTGGATCGGCGTGCCCAGGCGAGCCAGTCGTCGAGCATCCGGACGGCTCGGCGTCCTCGGTGCTGGAACACGAGACGAAGCTGTTCTTTCAGCATGTAGGCGCGGTAGAGCTGGCTGTTGTGGCGGGCGACCCAGGCGAGCTTGCGGGCCTGGCGGTCGGTCAGGTCTTCGGGGTTCTTCCAGAGCGCGTAGCGGCAGCCCTTCAGGTGCGCGGCCTGTCCGGGGAGACCGACCTTGCGGAGTGTGTTCCACACCCACCGTCGCACGACGTCGAGCGCGTCGGTGGCCCAGCGCACGATGTGAAACGGATCCAGGCACAGCGTCGTGTTCGTGCAGTTGGCGAGGGCGCACTCGCCGATCCATTCGGCGGCGTCGGCGCTGATCAGCTTGACGTGGGTGGCTCGTTCGGGTCCGAGGAGATCGAAGAAGGTCTGCAGGGTGGCGCGGTCGTGACCGGCGGCGGCCCATACGAGTCGGCCGGTGTCGTGATCGACGACGACCATCAGGTACTTGTGGCCACGCCGATACGAGATCTCGTCGATCCCGATCCGCCGCAACCCATCGAAGGGGTCCCGCTGGCGGCGGGCATCGACCACGACCCGGCCGGCGATGGCACCGACGGTTCGCCATGCCACGCGCATCAGTTCGACCACTGCGGTCTTGGAGGTGTGGGTGACGAGCCAGGCGACCTGATCATCGAACGATCGGGTGTGGCCGGCGCCGTGACGCGCCCATGGAACCTGCGAGACGGTGACCGCGTGCTCGGGACAGGCGACGCGAGGCGCGTCGGCCTCGATAAACACGCGAGTCGTGCCGGCGTCCAGGGCTCGCCATCGGCGGCGTCCGTCGCCCTGGTCATAGCCCGGGCACCGGCGCCCGCACTCGCCGCACCGGCTGGCTCGACCCCGCCGGAGCCGGCAGCGAACGACGATGTCGTCGGTGTCGGGCTCGGTGTCGACGCGTTCGATGATCACGCCGCGTTCGACCCCGAGCACGCGTGCCCATACCCTCTTGGATTGCACCCCGTTGACCCCTCGCTCAGCTCTCGGTCCTAGACAGCCGGAAAGCCAAGCCGGGCAACGGGGTGCACCCGCGGATGGTCAGCTACTCACCCACGGAAGGGGACGGAGAGCCAAAAAAGACGACGGAGCTGATCCGGTGGTGTCCCGGCGTGAACGTCT
>JANPGL010000501.1:0-11122 GCA_031423915.1 Actinomycetes bacterium
CAGCTCGACGCATTGGTCGGGGAGCTCGACAGGGTGCGCTCCGAGGCCGGACATGCCGGTCGTTGCGTGCTCGTGCGTGGGCGCCGACGGGTCGGCAAGTCTCGCCTCGTCGAGCAGTTCTGCGCGCAAACCGGCCTGCCCTACGTGTACTTCACCGCCTCGCATCAGGGTTCGCGTGAACCGGCGATGTTCGGCGACGAGGTGCTCCAGTCGGCGCTTCCGGGCAGGGAGGTGTTCGCCGAGACCCACCCGGCCTCGTGGGACGCCGCGCTCCGGTTGCTGACCAGTGCGCTCGGCGACGATCCGGCTGTCGTCGTCATCGACGAGTTCCCCTACCTCATCGCCGATGACGCCTCGATCGAGGCCACGTTCCAGAAGCAGTGGGACCGGCTGCTCGCCCGCAAGCGGGTGCTGCTGCTGCTGGTCGGCTCCGACCTCGCCATGATGGAGGCCCTGAACACCCACGGCCGGCCGTTCTTCCAGCGCGGCACCGAGTTGTTCGTCCCCCCGTTGTCGCCGGCGGAGACGGCCGAGGTCGTCGGGGCCCGGAGCGCAGCGGCGGCCTTCGATGCCTTTCTCCTCACCGGCGGATTGCCGCTCCTGGCCAGCGATTGGTCGCGACGGTCGACCATGTGGACCTACCTCGAGCGGGCGCTGATGCAACCGACCTCCTCGTTCATCGTGAGCGCGGAACGCACGCTCGCTGCGGAGTTCCCGACCGATGTGCAGGCCCGGGTCGTGCTCGGCCAGATCGGCTCGGGCGAGGTGACGTTCACGCACATCGCCCGCGCTGCGGGCGGTCTCGCGGCCACCTCACTGCAGCGATCGCTCGAGGTCTTGATGACGAAGCGACTGGTCGTACGCGACGTTCCCTTGTCGACCCGGCCGAGCAAGGAGGCGCGCTACCGGATCGCCGATCCGTACCTCCGGTTCTGGCTCCGCTTCGTCGGGCCCCACCTCGCCGAGATCGAACGGGGGCGGGGCGACCGTGTCCTCGAGCGCATCCGACGCGACTGGTCGGTCTGGCGCGGGCGTGCGGTCGAACCGGTCGTGCGAGAAGCGATCGCGAGGCTGCTGCCGATCGACGGCCTGCCGCCCGCGTCCGCTGTCGGTGGCTACTGGACGCGGACGAACGTCCCCGAGATCGACATCGTGGCCGCGGACCGCTCGGCGGTGGCCGGCGCCCTGGCGTTCGCCGGCACCATCAAGTGGTACGACGACCGGCGGCTGGGGACGGCGGACATCGCCAAGCTGGCGCAGGACATCGCTGCGCTACCGGGCGCGCACCCCGCCCTGCCGCTGCTCGCGGTGGCGCGCGCCGGGGTGGACGCGTCGGGTGTCGTCGCCCTCGGCCCCGAGGACCTGATCGTCGCGTGGCCGTGACCGGGCGCGTCGACGACCGGTAGCGTGCCGGCCGCGCTGTGGGGGCCGCAGCGCGCGGACGAGGGGTGGAGCATGGGTCGGTTCGACGGCAAGGTCGCGGTCATCACCGGGGGCGGCAACGGGATCGGGCGCGCCTGCGCGCTGCGGTTCGCCTCGGAGGGCGCGGCGGTGGTGGTCGGTGACCTGCAGGCCGAACCGGCCCAGCGCGTCGTCGACGAGATCGTGGCGGCCGGCGGCCGAGCCGCGGCGACCACGCTCGACGTGACGAGCGCACAGGAGAACGAAGCGATGGCCCAGCTCGCCGTCGACCGGTTCGGTGGGCTCGACATCCTGGTGACGGCGGCCGGCATCAGCCGCGCCGAGTACACGTCGGGCGACCTGGAGAACGAGGTGAAGGCCGCGCTGCACGGCGTCGACTACGCCGAGCGGCAGTGGGATCTGGTGCTCGAGACGACGCGTGCCGAGTTCGAGCGGGTCATCGACGTGAACCTGACGGGCACGCTGCTCGGCGTGCAGGCGGCGACGCGCCGCATGGTCGACAGTGGCAAGGGCGGGGCCATCATCACGATCGCGTCGATCGCCGCCAAGGATCCCGACGCCGGCCCACTCGCCTACACGGTGTCGAAGGCGGGCGTCTGGATGCTGACCAAGAAGCTGGCCCGCATGCTGGCGGGCGCCAGGATCCGCGTGAACGCCATCGGCCCCGGCTTCATCGAGACCAACATGACGGCCATCATCAACATGCTGCCGGCGGACCGGACCGAGCAGCTGATGAGCCGCATCCCTCTGGGGCGCGTGGGGCAGCCGACCGAGATCGCCAGCGTCGCCGCGTTCCTGGCGTCGGACGACGCCAGCTACGTGACCGGCGAGCTGATCCACCCCGACGGCGGGTGGTACACCGAGTAGCGCCGGCGTCAGGTGAGGCGGGGCAACAGGCCCGACAGTTCGGTGAGCGCCGTGATCCGGTGGACGCCGTCGGGCGGCACCCAGGGATCGCGGTGACGGTCGATCCAGACCGGCGTCATGCCCACGCCGAGGGCGCCCTCGACGTCGGCCAGCACGGAGTCGCCCACGTAGACCACGTCGGCGGGTGGCAGGCCGAGCGCGGCGCAGGCGTGGGTGAAGGCCCGCGCGTCGGGCTTGTAGACGCCGTCGGGTGGGGTGACGGCCAGCTCGAACCAGTCGTCGAGCCGGAGACGCCGCACCTCCGACGGCAGGTGGCGGTTGTTCGACAGCACGCCGAGCCGGAAGCCGTCGGCGAGCAGATCGAGCGCGGGGACGGTGTCGGGGAAGAAGCCGACCCACAGCTCCTCGCGGAAGCGCTTGATGGCCAGCGCCAACTCGGCGGCGTCGAGGTGGGGGAGTGCGGCCGGCCAGCACTCGTCGGCCGACTCGTGCAGCTTCCACGTGTTGCGATGGACGACCACGCCGTCGCGACGCGTCCAGTGGTGCTGGCGGGTGAACGCCAGCAAGGCGTCGGCCGCCTCGTCGCCGCCGAGGTCACGTACGCAGCGGTCGATCGAGCCGTACCAGTCGATGAGGGTGTCGTCGAGGTCGAACAGGACGGCGCGAACGGGCACACCGAGAAGCTAGACGGTCAGGCCGAACCACGGGCCGGCAACGAGATCGGCATCGCAGATGGCCTTGTCCTCGGCGTCGGCGACGGGCACGGCGCGGGCGGCCGCCACGTGCCGGGCCGCGGCGTCGAGGTCGCCCGCACAGGCGAGCGCCCGGGCCATCGCCTCGTGCGCGAACGCTCGATCGAAGTCCTGGAGACCGGCGGCGTCACAGCCGTCGAGGCAGCGCTGGGCGTGGTAGCGGGCCGGCTCGGCCCGGCCGAGGAACGCGTAGACGCGGCCGAGCAGGTACTCGGCGCGAGCCAGGTGCTCGGGCCCGCCGGCGAGGCCCCAGTGGTAGGCCGAGGCGTGGGCGGTGTGGACCATGAGCGCGTCGTCGTCGGCGCTGCGGTGGTCGCGGTCGAGGAGGCCGTACACGGCGTTGTTGCACGTGACGCCGTTGCGTCGATGCCAGGCGGTGTCGACGTCGGCTGCCGTGGCCGCCGGGGCGAACGGCGAGCCCCCGTCGTCGGGCACGTCGCCCAGCGGGGCGCCGGTCTCGACGAGCGTCTTCAGGCCGCTCAGCACGATGCTCCAGCCGCTCGCCGTGATGCGGAACGTGGCCGGCGAGAACGCCAGGTCGCCGTGGATGCAGGTGACGCGCGTGGCGTCGCCCACCGGCGTGAGCTCCCAGGTGACGCGCGACGGCTGCTCGGCCGCGGCCTCGGGATCGAAGAGGATCCTGAACGTCATCACCAGCTTGCGCGGCCGTTCGACCGACTCGATGATGCCCTCGATGGCCGGGCCGCCGTCGTTGTCGTAGGTGTACGTGCCACCGGGCTCCCAGCCGGCGTTGACCGCCAGGCCGAAGAAGAACTGGCGGGTGAAGGCAGGCTCGGTGAGGGCCTCCCACACCTGGTCGGGGGTGGCGCGTATGTACGTCTCGAACACGTGGCGCGTGGCCATGCGGTTGCCTTTCAGGTGGAGGGGCGGGGATCGCCCTCGAGGTTCCTGCGCAGTTCGACCATCGCCGTGACCCACGGCTCGGCGTACTTCGAGATCCAGCGGTCGTGGAGCTCGCGAATGGGCACCGGGTTGAGGAAGTGGAGCTTCTCCCGGCCGACCTTGCGGGTCGTCACGAGGTGAGCGTCGGCGAGGACGCCGAGGTGCTTCATCACGCCGAAGCGTGTGAGGTCGGGCAGCACCGTGCAGAGCCGCCCGAGGGTCTGACCGTCGTCGTCGTGGAGCGCGTCGAGCAGCGCGCGGCGACCAGGGTCGGCGAGCGCTTTGAAGACGAGGTCCACGTCGAGCAATATAGGTGACTATATGGTCACGTATCAAGGGCCGACGTCGGGCGCGACACTGAGTGGTCATGGGGACCTTCCAGCACGTGCTCGTCGACCGCGACGGCACCATCGCCACCATCACGCTCAACCGGCCGGAGAAGCGGAACGCGCTGGCGGCCGACGTCATGCTCGAGCTGACGGCGGCGTTCCGCTCCGTCGGTGACAGCGACGCCCGCGGCATCGTCCTCGCCGCAGCCGGGCCGGTGTTCTCGGCCGGCCACAACTTCGGCGACATGGCGGGCGCGTCGCTCGGCGAGATCCGCCAGCTGTTCCGGATCTGCACCGAGATGATGGACACGATCCAGGACGTGCCCCAACCGGTGGTGGCCAAGGTGCACGCACTGGCCACGGCGGCGGGATGTCAGCTGGTGGCGACCTGCGACCTGGCCGTGGCCAGCGAGGACGCATCGTTCGCGGTGCCGGGCGGCAAAGGCGGCCTGTTCTGCCACACGCCGATGGTGGCCGTCGCCCGCAACGTGGGCCGCAAGCGCGCGCTGGAGATGGCCATGACGGGCGACCCGATCTCGGCCGCGACGGCCGCCGACTGGGGCCTCGTCAACAAGGTCGTGCCCGTCGCGGAGCTGGATGCGGCGACGGACGACCTCATCAAGCGCGCGAGCCGCGGCTCGGCGTTCTCGAAGGCCCTGGGCAAGCACGGTTACTACGCGCAGGTCGACCTGGACCAGGACAAGGCGTACGCCTACGCCATGGAGCTCATGTCGGCCGGGGCCACCACGGCCGACGGCCAGGAGGGCATCGCCTCGTTCCTCGAGAAGCGCAAGCCGGTCTGGCGGAACCGGTAGCGCAGGCCGGCCCGCGGCTCAGACCAGATCCGCAATGGAGCGCGGAGCAGGGCGGCTCCGGCCCTTGCCGAGGATGGCCTCGCACGCCTGCTGCATGGCCGCCACGGCGTCGCCGGGGTGAAGGTCGCCACCGATCGCCGCATGCAGCGGCGGCCACGCGGCCGCCTCGACGAGGGCGCCGAGCTGGTGGCGGAAGCCGGCGAGCGTCCGCTTGTAGCCCACCTCCTCCAGCAGCTCTCGCCGCCGAAGGTCGGGTTCGGGCACACCCTCCACGGCATGGAGCGCGTCGACGTGCGCCGGGAGCAGGCCGGCGGCGTTGTCGTAGAGCTGCCCCGTCAACGACGCCAGCGTCCCCACCAGCGCCTTGGCCTCCTCGGGGTGCATCGACGTGGTCGGCACGGCCCAGCCGAGGCTACGGGCGCTCGACCCCGGCCCGAGGGGCGCGTGGACCCGGATCCTGTCCCGGTACCGCGACCGGTCGAACCGGCCCCAGGCAGTGGCCCACGCCACCGCCATGGCGACGCGGCCGGCCCCGAACGCGTTCTCGACGTCCTCGTCGATCCACACCGGCAGGTCGACCGGCGAGCGGTCGCGTGCGAGCCGCACCAGCCGGGCCACGGCGGCGGCGCCGGCCGGTGTGGCCAGCGACGGGCGGCCGCGGTCGAGCGGCGACGCTCCGTTGGCGGCCAACAGCTCGGTGAAGAGCTGGACGACGTCGGGGTTCCGGCCGGCGAAGCCGAGCGTGGCGCCCCCGGCCTCGAGCTCGTCCCACGTGGTGGGGGCTTCCACCACCATGTCGTCGCGGCTCCACAGCAGGCGGGCATCGAACGTGCGTGGCGCCGCCATCAGCCGACCGTTCCACGAGCACAGCTGGAGGGCCAGCGGCAGAAGGCCGTGGGCGTCGAACTCGTCGTCGAGGGGAACCAGCCACTGGGCCAGCGCGGGGAGGTCGGTCGAGTGGACGCACACCACGTCGAGCTGCTCGCCCGCGGTGAGCATGGCGCGGACCCGGCGGCGGGTCGTCGCCAGGTCGGCATGAACCACGACGTCGACCCGCGCCGGATCGAGGAGCCGGTAGATCTGATCGTGGATCGGACCGGCGACGAGCGCGATTCGTAACAACACCGGCTCAGACCGTACGTTGGATCGAGGGGGCGCGGTCTCCGACTGCGACGTCCTTGACGAAATCCGGTGGCCGGCCCGGCCAGGACGAGGGGATCACAGCATGCGGTTGTCCATGCAGCTCAGCTATGCCGGCGGATTCAAGGAGTCGGTCGACAAGATCGTCAGCCTCGAGAAGGCCGGTCTCGACATCGTGTGGGTGGCCGAGGCATACAGCTTCGACGCCATCAGCCAGATGGGGTACCTGGCCGCCAAGACCGAGCGCATCCAGATCGGCTCCGGCATCGTCAACGTCTACTCCCGCACCGCTGCGCTCATGGCCATGACGTTCGCCGGGCTCGACTACGTGTCGGACGGCCGCGTCATCTGCGGCCTGGGTGCCAGCGGCCCGCAGGTCGTCGAGGGCTTCCACGGCGTGCCCTACGAGAAGCCGATGACCCGCATCAAGGAGTACATCGACGTCTGCCGCTCGGTCTGGAAGCGAGAGGTGCTGAAGTACGACGGCGAAACCGTCAAGGTCCCGCTGCCGGCCGGCCAGGGCACCGGGCTCGGCAAGCCGCTCAAGCTCATCAACCACCCCGTGCGCGCCGACATCCCGATCTGGTGGGCCAGCCTCATGGGCAAGAGCGTGGAGGCCACGGCCACCTACGCCGACGGCTGGCTCCCCATCATGTTCGTGCCCGACAAGTACCAGCAGGTGTGGGGCGACCAGCTGAAGTCGGGTCTGTCCAAGCGCTCGGCCGACCTGGCCCGTCTCGAGATCGGCGCCGGCGGCATGGTGGCCATCGGCGACCACCTGGTGGGCGAGGAGGCCGACCGCGTGCTCGACATGGCCCGCCCGGGCTCGGCCCTGTACATCGGCGGCATGGGTGCGCGCGACAAGAACTTCTACAACACCATCACCCGGCAGTACGGCTGGGAGAAGGAGGCCATCGAGGTGCAGGACCTGTACCTCGACGGCAAGAAGGACGAGGCCGCCAAAGCCGTGCCCGGCGAGATGCTGCGCCTGTCGAACCTCGTCGGCCCGAAGAGCTACATCAAGGAGCGCATCGGGGCGTTCAAGGAGGCCGGTGTCACGGTGCTCGCCGTCAACCCGGTCGGCCCAGACGCCGTGAAGACGATCGAGACCCTGCGCGGCCTCGTCGACGACGCCTGAGGGCTCGTCTCGCCCGCTTCCGGGCCCGGTCGGTCTCACCCATGGGACCAGCCGGGCCCGTTTCGCGTCCAGACTCGGGACCGGTCCGGGTTCTCCGCCCGCTCGGTCTCACGGGCGAGACCAGCGGGGCTCGGAATCCGGAGCCCCGGCGGCCGGGCCTCAGCGCCAGGGGCGGATGTCGACCGGCTCCATGCCGGCGCGACGGGCAGCCTCGAGACCGAGGTCGCTGTCCTCGAACACGGCGCACGCGGCTGGCTCGACGCCGAGACGGCGCGCCACCTCGAGGAACACGTCGGGCTCGGGCTTGTGGCGCTCGGTGGCCTCGGAGCCGACGACCGCACTCATCCACCCGAACACGCCGATCGTCGTGAGCGTGCGCTCCACGACCCAGCTCTCGCCGCCGGAGCCGACGCCCATCGGCAACGCGCTCCGGTAGTGGGCGGCCACCGCCACCACCTCGGGGATCGGCCGCACCTGGTCGAGCGCCTGCACGTACCGGGCCTCGTTGGCCGCCGAGATGGCCGCCGGCTGGCCGGGTGACAAGGGCACGCCCTGCTCGCCGGCCAGGAGCTCGATGATGGCCACGGTCGGCATGCCGGCCAGCCCGTAGAACTGGGCCTCGGGGAAGGCGATCCCGTGCTCGGCCAACTCGGTCACCCACGCCACGTAGTGCACGGGCATGGTGTCGGCCAGTGTCCCGTCGCAGTCGAAGACGAGGGCTCGGACGGAGGGGCCGGCGGTCCAGTGCAGCACCGGACCGTCCTAGCATTCCCGCATGGCTTCGGGCGGCTTCGTCGAAGGTGACGTGGGTGGCTTCGAGGACGACGGCACGTTCTTCCCGGTGCTGCCCGTGTTCCCGGACGACACGGACGAGGAACCTCGGCGGACCCTCTACATCGGTGGAGACGTCGGCCCGGATGTGCTGCTCGTCCGGAACGAGCGCGCCGCTGTCGTCGTGCGGTCGCTCTGGGCTCAGCCCGACGGCTTTTCCTTCCAGCTCATGCAGCACACGCGGGAGCAGCAGAACGTGCATGGACCGTTCAGCCCGTGGGGGCGGGACCCGAACGAACATCTGCGCGTCGGGCTCGTGTACCCCGACGGTACGAAGGTGCTGGCCGAGCACGCCTGGCAGCCCGATTCGGCTGCTCGGACTCACGGCCTGCAGCCGGGGGGCGGAAGCGCTGACGGTTGGCGTTACGAGACGACCTACCGGGCGTGGCCGCTGCCGACCGAGGGCACCCTCACGTTCGTCGTGCGCTGGCGGGCGATGGGCATCGACGACGTTCGCTACGACCTCGACGCGTCGCTCCTGATCGACGCCGCCCGGCGGGCCGAGCCGCTCTGGGGCTGACCGCGGGTCCGACCCGACCTACTGATCGGCGGCGGCCTCGATGGCGTGGTCATCGCGGAGCTTGGCCGTGAGGCGAAGGTAGAACAGGCCCCACAGCAGGGCCACGATGGCGAACACGAGCACGGCGGTGGTGGCGCCCCACAGGTCGCCGATCACACCGGCCAGCACGAAGCTGATGCTCATCGTCAACGTGACGAGCGCGAAGTCGGCCGACAGGATGCGCCCGCGGTACTCGTCGGGCGTCGCCAGCGTGAGGCCGAGCGTGGACAGCATCCACTGGGCGCCGCCGCCGAGGTGGGCGAGGAGCGCGAACACGGCCGCCAACAGGATGGTCGGCGAGCCGGCCACGCCGAGGTAGAAGACCCCGTACGTGAGGCTGCCGAACGCGCACATGCGCAGGATGCGGGCGATGTTCCGGTCGCCACCCTTGCGCCCGGCCACCAGCGGGCCGAGCACCACGCCCACGCCGCGCGCGCCGAGCAGCAGGCCGGTGCCGCCGTCGCCGGCGTGGTACTTCTTCACGGCCAGCACCGTCAGCACACCCACGACGCCGCTCGACAGGCCGCTCCCCGCCTTCGACGGCAGCAGCGCCCGCAACCGGCGATCGCCACGGGCCAGCACGAGCGCCTCCCGGGTGTCGTGGATGGGCCGCATCCGCGGCCTCGGGCCAGTGCCGATCTGCTTGGCGCGGGTGGACCGTCGGATCATCAGCAGGAACAGCGCGGCGACACCGAAGCTGAGTGCGTCGGCGATGAACGAGGCGTTGCGGCCGAACAGCTTCGTGAAGATGCCGCCCACCGAGGCACCCACGGCCAACATGGCGCCCCACGTGGCGCCGAGCGTGCTCATGGCCGTGGGTAGGTCCTCGGGGTCGACCAGGTTGGCCACCGCCGCCTGCGACGCCGGCCCGAAGAAGGCTCCCAGCGCGGTCAGCGCGCCCTGGCACAGGTAGGCGATCCACAGGCGGCCCGGGCCGATGGCCAGGAAGCCGAGCGCGGCGACGGCCTGGATGGCGCACACCACGAGCATCACCTTGCGCCGGTCGTAGCGGTCGGCGACCGGCCCGGCCAGCGGCGTGACCACGAACGCCGGCAGGCTCTGGGCCACGAAGATGAGTCCCTTGGCCAGCCCGGGCTTGCTCGACAGCTCGCCGACGATGCCGAGGAGCGCCACGGTGGCGAACCAGTCGCCGCCGAGCGACACGACCTGGGCGCAGAACAGGGCCCGGAAGTCGCGGTTCGTGCGAAGGAGCTGCCAGCCCGTCTTGCGGGTCGGCGCGCCCGCGTCGACGAGCGCCGCCGGGGGTGCGGCGGTCACGGGCGGGTCGCGTGGTCGTGCATGACGAGGGCGAGCGTGGCGGTCACGGCCCGGGCGCACGGAAGGTGGAGGAACTCGTTCGGGCCGTGGGCGTTGGCCCCCGGCCCGAGTGCGCCGGTGACGACGAACTGGGCGGCCGGGAACTTCGACCCCAGCATGCCCATGAACGGGATCGAGCCACCCTCGCCCCAGGCCACCGCCGGTTGGCCGAACGTGACCTGCGAGGCGCGCTGCAGGCTGTCCCACAACCACGGGGCGAAGCTGGGCGCGTGCCAGCCGGCGGCCGCGCCCACATGGCTGAGGATGACGCGTGCCCCGTAGGGCGGGTCGGTGGTCAGCGCTGCCGAGATGGCGGCCACGGCGGCGTCGGCATCACAGGTGGGCGGCAGACGGAACGACAGCTTGAGCCGCGTGAAGGGTCGTAGCACGTTGCCGGCGATGGCCGTGGGCGGCAGGCCGTCGGCGCCGGTGACCGACAGCGTCGGCTGCCACGTGCGGGCCAGAAGCTGCTCGACCGGGTCGTCCATCACCGGGCGGGCGCCGTCGACGAACGGGAACGGCACGGTCATGCCGGGCTGGAGCACGGCCGCCTCGTCCTGCGCTTCACGCACGCGATCGGCCGGGATCTCGACGTGGAGCTCCGGTAGCAGGATGCGCCCGGTCGCCTCGTCCTCGACGCGCGACAGGAGCTGGCGGGCGATGCGGAAGCTCGACGGCACCGCACCCGACGCGTCGCCCGAATGCACGCCCTCGGTGAGGATCTCGACGGTCATGTCGAGGTGGACCATGCCTCGCAGCGAAGCGGTGACCCAGATGCGCTGGTAGTCGGCGCAGCCCGAGTCGAGGCACAGGACGAGACCGGGGTTGCCGATGCGATCGCTCAACGCGTCGACGTAGGCCGGCAGATCGATGCTTCCCGACTCCTCGCTCGCCTCGATGAGCACGATGCATCGGGCGTGCTCGCCGCCCGCCGCGTGCACGGCCTCGAGCGCGGTGAGCGAGGCGAACGCGGCGTAGCCGTCGTCGGCGCCGCCGCGGCCGTACAGCTTGTCGCCCTCGATCACGGGCTTCCACGGGCCGAGGTCGTC
>JANPGL010000502.1:0-10147 GCA_031423915.1 Actinomycetes bacterium
CGGGCGCAGGGCCGGGCGGCGGCGGCACGCGCGGCGTCTCCACGACCGTGCCGCGCTCGACCACGGTGCCGCGTTCGACGACCGTGCCGTTGTCGAACGCCGTTCCTTCGATCGCGGTGCCCGCGGCGTCGCCAGGCGCCATCGACACCGGGGGCACCGCCGGAGGCATCATCGACGGCGGGGCCAGAGGCGGGACCGGCCCCGGCGGGGCCAGCAGGGCCCGCGCCGCCGCGCCGGCATCGGACTCCAACGTCGTGCGACCCCCGGCCGCCTGCAGGTCGAGCACCGAACCCGACGGCTCGGCGCGCGTGGCACCGAGCGCCACCGCGGTCTTCGGGTCACCGCGACGGCTCACCGGCACGCCGGGTACGGCGGCCACGAGGCGACGCTCGACCAGCGGCATGCGGCTGGCTCCGCCGACGAGGTACACCGACGCCAGATCCGACGGCTCGACGCCGGCGTCGCGCACGCACTGCTGGAAGAGGCGCACCGACTCGTCGATGTAGGGGCCGACCACGGCCTCGAGCTCGTCGCGCGTCATGCGCACGTTCACGAGCCCGGTGGGCAACGGCACGAGCAGCTCCGCGTACGGCGCCGGCGTGAGCGCCTCCTTGGCCCGGCGCACCTCGGCGCGCAGCGCGCTGGCGGCCTGGCGCCACGGCATCTCGTCGGAGACCTGGAGCTGCTCCCACACGTCGGGGTCGAGGCGCTCCCCGATGTCGTTGGTGAGCAGCTCGTCGAACAGCTCGCCTCCGAGGTTGGCGTCGCCCCCCGGGCGGCCGATCACCGAGAACGACTCGCCCTTGGCCAGCAGGACGGTCGTGTCGAACGTGCCGCCGCCGAGGTCGTACACCGCCACGTGGGCGCCGTCGGGCACCCCCACCTCGGACGCGTACGACATGGCGGCGGCCACCGGTTCCGCGATCAGCACCGCCTGGGGGAGCCCCGCCTTGGCGGCCGCCTCGAGCAGACGGGCCAGGCGTGGGCGGCTCCACGTGGCCGGGTGGGTGAGGCGCACCGCGTCCGGCGGCGAGCCCTGATGGCGCACGGCCTCGTCGTACACGTGGCGGAGCACGGCGGCCACCAGGTCGACCACCTGGTACGCGCGGCCGCCCAGCACGACGGGTGCGGGTTCGCCGAGCCGTCGCTTGGGCGCACGCAACGCGCGACCGGGGCTGCTCGCCGCGAGATCCTCGGCGGCGCGACCGACGATCACCGAGCCGTCGTCCTGCACCATCACGACCGTGGGCATGCGGCGCTCACCCGCGATCTCGATCGCTTCAGGGGGTCGGCCATCGGAGCGCACCGCCGCCACGGTGAAGCTCGTACCCGAAGTCGACGGCGAGCGTCCATGCGGTGGGGGAACGGTCCGTCATGAGCATCTCGGGTGATTCTTCACGGGACCTTAGCTCGTCGTCGGTGGCGCCACGGGTTTCGATTCCGGGGTCGGCTTGCGGATACGACTGATGGTCGACGTTCTCGTTCACGCGACGTCAGACGACGGTGCACGGCCGCTGGTTCGGCGAAGATGGAGGACGTGGACCGCGTCGTGCGCATCGGCAAGTACCTGGCCCGGCGTGCGCTCGGGGCCGGCAGCTTCGCCACCGTGTGGCTCGCCGACGACGAAGTGCTCGACGCACCCGTGGCGGTGAAGGTCCTGGCCGACAACTGGGCCCGCCAACCCGACGTGCGCCGCCGCTTCATCGACGAGGCCAAGCTGCTGCGTCGCATCGACCACGAGCGCATCGTGCGCGTCCACGAGGTCGACGAGCTGCCCGACGGCCGCCCGTACTTCGTGATGACGTGGGCCGACCGGGGCACGCTGCAGGAACGGCTCGTGCAGGCGCCCGAGGGCCGGTTCGACGTCGACCGCGCCGTCGACCTGACGATCGAGATCTGCGAGTGCCTGGCCATCGTCCACGACTTCGGCGCGGTCCATCGGGACGTGAAGCCGAGCAACGTGCTGTTCCGCTCCGTGCGCTCCCACGAGCGCGCCGCCGCGGCGAGACGCGGCATCGAGCTGGGCGACGAGCAGGTGGTGCTCGGCGACTTCGGCTTGGCCAAAGACCTGGCGGCGGCCTCGGGCTTCACCCAGGCCGCCGGCACGCCGGCGTACATGGCGCCCGAACAGGCCCTACCCATGGCCATCATCGACCGCCGCGTCGACGTGTACGGCGCCACGGCCGTGCTCTACGAGCTGCTCACGGGGCGGCCGGCGCTCGCCGCGTCGACGCTGTCGGACGTGCGTCGCGGACCCGCCGAGGGCGGCGGCGTCGCCCCGGTGCGCTCGGTGCGGCCCGATGTGCCCCCGTCGGTCGCCGCCGTCATCGGGCGGGGGCTCGCGTACGACCCCGACCAGCGCTACGCCTCGGCGCTCGACCTGGCGGCCGCGCTGCGCGAGGCCATGGACGACGTGGCGCCGCGGCCCGTGGGCCGCGTCTCGCTCGGCCCGGCCCCGGCCGGCGCGGCGGGCCGCGTGCAGGACCTGGTGGCGCGCGCCCGACGAAACGGGCTCATCACCGACGACGCGCTCGACGGAGTGGACGCGCTGCTGGCCCGTCCCGTCCGCATCGTGGTGGCCCCCGCGTACGACGGCCACCCGTGGGCGGGCATGATCGACGAGCCCGAGGGCGCCACGTTGGTACGCACGGCCGACGTGGCGCAGCTGGCCGATGCGGACATCGCCGTACTCGTCCTCGAACGACCCGACGACGGTGCCGTGGCCGCCCTCCAGGCGAGCCTGCGAGCGAAGGCCACGGGCCCCGTCGCGGTCGTGGTGGCGGCCGCAGACCTCGAAGCCGCCAACGCGTCGCGCGCCGTGCGAGCCCTGACGACCGACGTCACCGGGTTCGACGCCGACGGCGCGGCGCTCGTGATCGAGGTGGGGCAGACGCTCGTCGACCGCCATCCACTGCTCCGGGCCGCCACGGCGTTGGCTGCGCTCACCGGCGTGTCGCCGCCGCCCGGCCCGAACCAGCGGGCCACCGCTCAGGACCTGGCCGACGCCGTCGACGGGATCCGCCTGGAGCTGCCGGCCATGGCCGAGATCGACGCCCTGCGGCTCGATCTGGCAGGCCGCTGGACGCTCCCCGCGTCGTTGCGACGCGAGATGCGCCGCATCCTGTTGTGGACGTCGCCGGCGCAGCGCCTCGACCGGCTCGACGCGTCGAGCGACGAGCTCCGCGCCGCAACGCAGGAGGCCTTGGAGCGGTGGCGCACGTTGCGCAACACCGACCGGCTCCCGTTCGCCGCACGCGATGTGGGCGAGTTGGTGGAGCGCTCGCTCGAACGCCTGTGGATGGAGCTCGAGCCCTAGCGCTGGTTCAACGGCCGAGCAGGCGCTGCAGGCTCTGGCGGCCCTCGTGGATGCGCGACTTCACCGTGCCGACGGGGATGCCGAGCAGCGCCGCGATCTCGGCGTAGTCCATGCCCAGCACGTCGCGCAGCATCACCGGTTCACCGACCCGGTCGTCGACCTGCTCCAGAGCGTCGAGCAGGTCGAGGCGCGTGCCGGCGATCACGCTCGTGCGCTGTGCGTCGGTCAGCTCGGGCAGCTCGTCGGGGCTCATCTGGGTGGCCCGACGTTTGAGGCGTCGGTAGGTGTCGAGCGAGGCGTTCGCGGTCACCTGGTACAGCCAGGTCGAGAACTTCGAGCGACCTTCGAACGACGAGATGCGCCGGGCCACGGCCAGCAGCGTGTCCTGGCAGGCCTCCTCGGCGTCGAGGGCGTTCGGCAGCACGCGCCCGCAGTGGCGCAGCACCTCGGGCCGGATGGCGCCGAGCAGGTCGTCGAGCGCCCGCTTGTCGCCGGCCGCCGCCCGCCGTGCCAGTTCTTCGAGGCGCGCCCGCGGGTCGAACTCGTCGTCGGCCATCGGTGCAGCGTAGGTCGTCAGTAGCCCTCGGCCTCGCCGCCCGCCAGGATCGTCGCCGTCGACGACGTGCCGAGTCGGGTGGCGCCCGCGTCCATCAGCGCCAGCGCGTCGTCGAGGTTGCGGATGCCGCCGGCCGCCTTCACCTGCATGCGCGCCGGCACCGAGGCGCGCATGAGCGTGACGTCGGCGACGGTGGCGGTGCTCGGCCCGTACCCGGTCGACGTCTTGACGAAGTCGGCGCCGGCCGAGTCGGCGGCGTGGCACGCCAGCACGATCTCGTCGTGCGTCAGGTAGCCGGTCTCGAGGATCACCTTCACGAGGTGGCCGTCGGCGATGGCGACGACAGACGCTATGTCGGCCTCGACCCCGGCGCGGTCGCCCGCCCGGACCAGCCCGATCGGCAGCACCATGTCGAGCTCGACCGCGCCGTCGGCGAGTGCCCGCTGGCCCTCCGCGGCCTTGATCGTCGAGTGGTTCGCCCCGTGGGGAAACCCGATCACCGTGATGACGCCGACGCCGGTGCCGGCCAGCGCCGCGCCGCAGCGCACGATGTCCATGGGCCGGCAGCACACGGTGGCCACGCGGTAGTGCGCCGCCAGCACGCATCCCTCCTCCACGTCGGCGGGTGTCAGCTCGGGGCGCAGCAGGGCATGATCGATCGCCGCGGCGACCCGGCGTTCGGGCGTGGTGCTCATGGGCCGATGGTACCCATCGGTCGCAAGCTCACCCATGGCCGTTCGGCCCGGCGGTCAGACCTTCTTCTTGGCGGCGGCCTTCTTCGGTGCGGCCGCCTTCTTCGCTGCCGCCTTCTTCGCCGTCACCTTCTTCGGTGCTCCGGCCTTCTTCGGTGCGGCGGCCTTCTTCGGTGCGGCCGCCTTCTTGGCCGGCGCGGCCTTGCGGGCGCCGCGCTTGGCGGGCTTGGCGCCGCCCTCCTCGGCCAGCTTCTCGCGCCGGGCCGCCAGCAGCTCGTACGCCCGCTCGGGCGCCATGGCCTCGATGCGGTCACCGCGGGTGATCGAGGCGTTGGTCTCGCCGTCGGTGACGTAGACGCCGAAGCGACCCTCCTTGGCCACCACCGCCTTGCCCGACACGGGGTCGTCGCCGAAGGCGGCCAGCGGCGGCTTGGCCTCACCGCGGCCGCGTCCGCGGAACTGCTTGGGCGCGGCGATGAGCGCCACCGCCTCGTCGAGCGTCACGGTGAAGAGGCGCTCCTCGGTGTCGAGCGAGCGGAACTCCTTGCCCTTCTGCACGTACGGGCCGTAGCGGCCGTTGTTGGCCACGATGTCGAGACCGTCACCCGGATCCTGCCCGAGCGTGCGCGGCAGCGACAGCAGCTGGAGGGCCTCCTCCAGCGTGAGCCGTTCGAGCGTCATGGTCTTGAACAGCGAGGACATGCGGGGCTTGTCCGTGCCCGGTGGGGGCGCGTCGGCCTCGCCCCACTGCACGTACGGCCCCGTAGCGACCGTTCTTGGCGTACACGGGCAGGCCGTCGTGGAAGCCGATGGGGTCGTCGCCCTTCGGCGCGGCGAGCAGTTCGAGCGCCTTGGCCACGGTCAGCTCGTCGGGCGCCCAGTCGTCGGGCACCGAGGCGGTGTCGTCGCCGCGCTTCACGTACGGCCCGTACTTGCCGGGCTTCACCACGACCTCGTTGCCGTCGGGGTCGACGCCGATGGGGAAGGTGTTGATCTCGGCGGCGTCGATCTCGTCGAGGTTCTCCTCCACGAGGCGCTTCAGGCCCGGCAGCGTCGCCGCCTCGTCGCCGAAGTAGAAGTCGTTGAGCCAGTGCTCCTTGCGCATCTCGTTGCGGGCGATGGCGTCGAGGTCCTCCTCCACCTTGGCGGTGAAGTCGTAGTCGACGAGCGTGTCGAAGTGGCGCTCGAGCAGGTTGACCACGGCGAAGGCGGTCCACGTGGGCACCATCGCCTGGCCCTTCTTCCACACGTAGCCGCGCTCGAGGATGGTCTGCATGATCGACGCCCACGTCGAGGGGCGACCGATCGACAGCTCCTCCAGCTTCTTCACCAGGCTGGCCTCGGTGAAGCGGGCGGGCGGGCTCGTGGCATGACCGTTCGGCGTGTAGGCCGACACGGGAACCTGTTGGCCGCGGGTGAGCGCCGGCAGCAGTCCCTCGGCGTCCTCGCCGGCGTCGCCCTCGTCGGTCGACTCGACGTACACCTGGCGGTAGCCGGGGAAGGTGATCGTGGTGCCCGACGCCGCGAACTCGGTGTCGACCGCCGTGCCGTTCTCCCGCGTCGTGGCCCCGAGCCGCACGCTCACGGTCGTGCCGGTGGCGTCGGCCATCTGCGAGGCCAGCGTGCGCTGCCACACGAGCCGGTACAGAGCCAGCTCGGTGCCGTTCAGCTCGCCGGCCACCTGTTCGGGGGCCCGCAGCGGCACGGTGGGACGGATGGCTTCGTGGGCCTCCTGCGCGTTCTTCACCTTGGTGGCGAACTGGCGGGGCGACGGCGACAGCGACGGCGCACCGTACGTCTCCTGCACCTTGGTGCGGATGGCGCCCATCGCCTCGTCCGACAGCGTCGTCGCATCGGTACGCATGTAGGTGATGAAGCCGCGCTCGTACAGCCCCTGGGCGATGCGCATGACCTGGGCGGCCGACTGGCGCAGCTTGCGCCCGCCCTCCTGCTGGAGCGTCGACGTCATGAACGGGGCGCGGGGCGTCGAGCGGTAGGGCTTGTCCTCCACCGAGCGCACCGTCAGGTCGGTGCCGGTGAGCGAGTCGGCCAGGCCGCGGGCACGCGCCTCGCTGATGACGACGAGCTTGCCCTTCATGCGGCCCGACTGGTCGAAGTCCTTGCCCGTGGCCACCTTGGTGCCGTCGAGCGCCACCAGCGTGGCCGAGAAGGCGGGCGAGGTGGCGATGGCGGCGTCGACGTCCCAGTAGCCGGCCGACACGAAGGCGATGCGCTCGCGCTCGCGCTCGACGACCAGGCGGATCGCCGGGCTCTGGACACGCCCCGCCGACAGCCCTCGGTTCACGCGCCGCCACAGGACGGGCGACACCTCGTAGCCGTAGAGGCGGTCGAGGATGCGCCGCGTCTCGGCCGCGTCAACCAGGCCGTAGTCGATGCCGCGCGGGTTGGCCACGGCGTGGGCGATGGCGTCGGCGGTGATCTCGTGGAACACCATCCGCTTCACCGGCACCTTGGGCTTCAGCTGCTCGAGGAGGTGCCACGAGATGGCTTCCCCCTCGCGATCCTCGTCGGTCGCGAGGTAGAGCTCGGAGGCGTCCTTCAGGGCGAGCTTCAGGTCGCGTACGACGTCCTTGCCCCGCACGGTCAGCTCGTACGTGGGCTTGAACCCGTTGTCGACGTCGACCGCCAAGCCCTTGGAGGGGAGGTCGGCCACGTGGCCGACCGAGGCTCGCACCTCGTACTCCTTACCCAGGAATTTGGAGATCGTCTTCGCTTTTGCGGGCGATTCGACGATCACCAGAGGACGGGGCATGGGAAGGTAGGCAAGTCAGCTCCACCGCCGTTGTCAAGGCAATGCCCCCCACCGAGGATGAAAAACCTGGCCGGAACCGCGGTCGAACCGGGATGATGGGACCCTGATGTCGACCGAAAGCCCAGCTCACGTGCCCGATGCGCTCGCCGCCTTGGGACTCCACGGCCCGTTGGCCGACGAATGGGTCGAGTTGGGCCGCCCGGCGATCGGACGGGCCTCCCGCCTCGACCGCGGATGGTGCACGGTGGCCCGGACGGTCGCCGACGCCCTGGCCGGCGAGGGTCTGCGGGCCCGAACCCGCGGCCAGGTGGCCGTGGGCGACTGGGTGCTGCTCGACGACGTGGACGAGAACGTCGAGCGGGTGCTCACGCGCCAGAGCGCCCTCATGCGGCGCGCCTCGTTCGAGGGCGCCCGGGCCCAGGTGCAGGTGGCGGCGGCCAACATCGACTACGTCTTCCTGGTCCACGCCCTCACCGCACCGCCGAACCAGCGCCGCCTCGAGCGCGAGCTGGTGCTCGTGTTCGAGTCGGGTGCCGAGCCGGTCGTGATCCTGACCAAGGCCGACGTCATCGACGACACGGCCGGCGCGCTGGCCGAGGTGCGAGCCGTGGCGCTCGCCGTGCCCGTGCACGCCGTCAGCGCGCGTGAACGCATCGGCCTCGACGAGCTGGCCACCTACACGACGGGCCATCGCACGGTGGCCATCATCGGCGCATCGGGCGTCGGGAAGTCGACCCTCGTGAACACGCTCGTCGGACGCGAGCGCCAGCGGGTCAGCGAGGTCCGCGAAGGCGACAACCGCGGCCGCCACACGACCGTGGCATCCGAGCTGGTCCCGCTGCCCGACGGCGGGCTGCTGATCGACACGCCCGGCCTGCGCGCCGTGTCGTTGTGGTCGAGCGACGAGGACACCCCGTTCGGACTCGACCGCGCCTTCAGCGACGTCGTCGGCCTGGCCGAGCACTGCCGCTTCCGCGACTGCGCCCACGAGTCCGAGCCCGGCTGCGCCGTGCGCGCCGCCATCGCGGAGGGGACGCTGGTCGTGGAGCGGTTGCTGTCGTGGCAGAACCTGTCGGCCGAGCTCGCCGCGCTGGAGCAGGAGTCCATCGAGGTGGAGCGGGCCGCCTCGCGTGGCCGGCGCAAGCCGCGCCGCTCGGGACGCGGCGACGGCACCGACCGTGCTGACGACGACGACGACACCGAAGGAACCGGCCCCGACTGATCGCACCGCCGGGCGCGTACGCCGCGAGGCGAACGCGTCGTGGCCGGGCTGCCCTCCCCCGAAAGCTGCCCGGCCACGACCTGCGCGAAGTCTCGCAGCTGCGCACGCGACGGTGCCAGGCGCGCGCGGCGATCGCGCGCGTCTGGACACACGTCCGTCACCGCTTCGTCCCTTGACGGCGTCGCGTTCAGTTCCGCAGCTGCGCGGCGAGCGTCGCCAGCTGAGCGGCCTCACGCACATCGGCGTCGCCGTCGAGCTGGCGCGCCACGTCACCGAGGCCCTGGCGCACGTCGGCGAAGGTGACCGCGTCGCTCCAGCCGTTCGAACGCAGCCGCTCGGCGAAGGCGGCGACCCACACGTCCTGGCGCAGGCGGGCCGAGGCCCGGTCGAACGAGCGGTCGAGGTCGGCGAGGGCGATGTCGAGCGAGCGCTCCTTGCCGTTGCGCTCGTCGGGGTCGGTCCAGTGCACGGTGGCGGTCGCCACGACGGCCCGACCATCGGTGCTGCGCTCCCACAGCTCCACGTCGTAGAGCGCCGTCGTCACGTGGCCGGCGCCCGTCTCGCCGCCGCCGACCGTGGGGTCCTGCAGCGAGCCGTCGGGGATGGCGCGGTCGTCGTAGCCGAGCAGGCGGTACGAGCGCACGACGTCGGGGTTGAAGCGCACCTCGGCCTTGCCGTCGAGGGCGACGGTCTGCAACGTCGAGGTCAGCCGCTCGGCGAAGATCCGCTCGGCCTCGGCCGCCTGGTCGACGTAGGCGTAGAAGCCGTCACCGTCGCGGGCGAGACGCTCGAGCAGCGCGTCGTCGTAGTCGCCGAAGCCGACGCCGACCGCCGCGAGCTGGATGCCCTTGCCCGCGTCTTCGCGCACGCGCCGCAGGATGTCCTCGGCCTGGGTGGCGCCCGTGTTGGCCAGGCCGTCGGTGACGAGCACGACGCGGTTGATGGAACCCGAGCGATAGGCGGCGCGGGCCTCGCGGTACGCGAGCGCCATCCCGGCGTCGAGGTTCGTCGAGTCCTGCGGCGCCAACGAATCGATGGCCCGGTCGAGGCGGGCCTCGCCGCCGTCGTCGATGCGGGTGCGCTCGACGACCACCGAGGCGTCGGTGGAGAAGCGCACGATCTCCACCGAGTCGTCACGGCGCAGCGATCGCACCAGGCGGCGCAGGCCGGCCCGGGCCAGGTCGAGCTTGCCGGCGTCGGCCATCGAGCCCGACGTGTCGACCAGCAGCGTGAGCACCGCCGGCTTCCGGTCGCCGGCGGCCACGTCCTGGCCCTGCACGCCGACGCGCAGCACACGATGGTCGGGTCCGAGGAACGGCACGCGCGTGCCGTCGGCCCGCAGCGTGAGGCCGCGCTCGTGGGCCGGGTCCCAGCCCTGGTCGAAGAAGTTGACGAACTCCTCGGTGCGCACGGTCGCCGGGCCGGGTAGGTAGCCGGTGCTCAGCGCCTGGCGGGCCAGCGTGTACGAGGCCGTGTCGACGTCGAGCGCGAACGTCGAGCGGTTGTCGCTCCACGTGCGATCGGTCGGCGTCGGCGGCGCCGCCGTCGTCGGCGGGCCCGGGTAGGGCAGCGCGTACGGCGGCGGTGG
>JANPGL010000503.1:0-20600 GCA_031423915.1 Actinomycetes bacterium
CGCTCGCCACGACCAGCACCCCACGGCGGCGCAACGGCTCGAGCGCGGCGCCGAGGCGCAGGTGGTAGCCGATGTCCTTGCCGGCATCGATCGACAGCTGCACGACCGGGACGTCGGCGTCGGGGAACATGTGGACGAGCACCGACCAGGTGCCGTGGTCGAGCCCCCACGAGTCCTGGTCCTGCCCCACCCACGTGGGCGCCACCACTTCGGCGATCTCGGCGGCCAGCGCAGGGTCGCCGGGTGCCGGGTAGCGCACGGCGAACAGTTCGTCGGGGAAGCCGTAGAAGTCGTGGATCGTCTTGGGCCGGGCCATCGCGGTGACCGCCGTGGCGTTGACGTACCAGTGGGCCGAGACAGCCAGGATGGCGCGCGGACGCGGGACCGACCGGCCGAAGGCGTGCCACGCCTCGGTCCAGTCGTTGCGTTCGAGCGCGTTCATCGGGCTGCCGTGACCGACGAACACGGCGGGCATCACGACATCGGTCGAAGAACTTGACATCTCAACAATCTACCGGGCAGGTCGGGCGCCCCCGTTCCCTCGGTGAGCCCGGTCGGGTCGAACCGACCGGCCCCGATCGGGCAGGATGGAGGGATGGGCCTCAAGGACATCGTGCGACGCCTCAAGACGACCGTCGACGAGCTCGACACCGCCCGGCTCCAGGACCGCTTCGAGCGGCTTTCGCTCACGCCGATGGCCGAGGCCGATGCCCGCGTGCCGATCCGGGTGGGCGGCGAGGTGCAGCTCATCCGTCTCGTACCGCGCGCTGGTATCCCGTCGCTCGAGGTGATCGTCAGCGACGGCACCGGCGAGGTCCGCGCCGTGTTCACCGGCCGCACCTCGCTCGGCGGGGTGGCCCCCGGCCGAGGCATCGTCGTCGAGGGCGTGGCCCGCCGAGACAGCGAGGGCCTCGTGGTGCTCAACCCGGGGTACACGCTGCTCCCCCACTAACAGGGGCGGCTGGGCTGCTCAGCGCCCGGTCAGGACCTCGCGCACGCGCTCTTCGCTGTCGGCCGTCACGAGCACCAGCACCTCGTCCCCGGCGCGGATCACGGTGTCGCCGCGAGGGACCACGATCTTCTCGCCCCGGATGATGGCCACCACCGTCGAGTCGCGTGGCAGCTTGAGCTCGACGATCTCCTTGTCGGCCGCGGGCGACCCCGGGGCCAGCGTGACCTCGGCGAGGCGGGCCTTGCCGCCCTCGAAGGACAGCAACCGCACGAACGACCCAACGCTGACGGCTTCCTGAACGAGGGCGGTGATGAGGTGCGGCGTCGACACGGCGACGTCGACGCCCCACATCTCGTTGAACATCCACTCGTTCTTCGGGCTGTTCACCCGAGCCACCACCCGGGGCACGCCGAACTCCTGCTTGGCCAGGAGCGCCGTCACGAGGTTGTCCTCGTCGTCGCCGGTGACCGCAGCGACCACGTCGGCGCCCTGGCAGCCGGCCAGGGCCCGCGAGCCGACGTCGCACGCGTCGGCCTGCAGCCAGCGGGCGCCGACCGGTTCGCCGCTGAGCGTGTGCCGCTGCACCACCGCCGGGTTGTTGTCGAGGATGGTCACCTCGTGGTCACCCGCAGCCAGCTCCTGGGCGATGAAGCGACCCACGCTGCCGCCACCCGCGATCACGACCTTCATGACGTACCTGTCTTTTCTGTCTGGATCAGTGGCCGGACGAGCCGGGACGACGGGCGATCAGCGCATCGAGACCGGCGAGCGCCGTCTCGGCGACGGCGACGTAGGCCACGTCGCCCTCCTGGAGGACGAGCTCCGGTCGGGGCACCTGCCCGACACCGAGGCGGGAGACGGTGGCGACACGCACGGTGCCGGCCTCCTCGAGGGCGCTCACCGGCTGGCCGGCCCACGCCGCAGGGATCGTGCGCTCGATCAGGGACACGCGCGCGCTGGGATCGATCCACTCGACGGCGGACTCGCCCGGCAGGATCCGCCGCAGGATGCGCTCGGCGCTCCATGCCACGCTGGCGACCGTGGCGATGCCCAGGCGCTGGTAGATGGCGGCGCGCTTGGGGTCGTAGATCCGGGCCACCACGCGTTCGACGCCGTACGTCTCCCTCGTGACCCGGGCGATGACGATGTTGGAGTTGTCACCGTTCGTGACTGCGGCGACGGCCTCGGCCCGCTGGATCCCCGCCTCCTCCAACCGGTCCCGGTCGAAACCGATGCCCTGGACGGTGGTGCCGGAGAAGTCGGCGCCGAGACGGCGGAAGGCATCCCCATTGCGATCGATGACGGCGACCGTGTGACCGGCCCCGGTGAGGTCGAGCGCGAGCGACGAACCGACCCGACCACAGCCTACGACGACGACGTGCACGCGGCGACCTCTCTCCTACGGACGGCGGCTGAGCCTAGCCACGTCCGACGGCCTCGGGACCAGTCTCGACTCGAATACCCCTCCGGCGACTAGCGTTCGGCGCCGTGTCCATCCTGAAACGGTTGCTCATCGGCAAGCCGATCGCCACGGCGGAGGAGCAGCACCAGCGGCTCCGCAAGCTCATCGCCCTTCCGGTGTTCGCTTCGGACGCCATCTCGTCCACTGCCTACGCCACCGACGAGATCCTCGTCGTGCTCCTGCTGCAGGCCAAGATCGGTTCGGACGCATGGGGACCGATCGTGCCCATCGCCATGGTGGTGTGCGTGCTGCTCGCCATCGTGGTGCTGTCCTACCGCCAGACGATCCACGCCTACCCCTCGGGTGGCGGCAGCTACATCGTGAGCCGCGAGAACCTCGGCGTGATCCCCTCGCTCGTGGCGGGATCGTCGCTCCTGGTGGACTACATCCTCACGGTGTCGGTGTCGGTGGCCGGCGGCGTACTCGCCATCCGCACCGCCACCGGGCTCGGCAAATCGTGGGCCGTGCCCCTGTGCCTTTTGTGCATCCTCGTCATGACGTTGGCCAACCTGCGCGGGCTCAAGGAGTCGGGATCCCTGTTCGCGGGGCCGACGTACTTCTACATCGTGATGCTGGTGATGCTGATCGTCACCGGCCTCTACAAGATCTTCGTCCAGCACATCGGGCCGATCCCCGACTCGCTGTTGTCCAACGAGGCCAAGGAGGCCAAGGAGTTCGGCAAGCAGCTCGGCCTGTACATGCTGCTCCGTGCGTTCTCGTCGGGCGCCGTGGCGCTCTCGGGCGTGGAGGCGGTGTCGAACGGTGTGCCGGCGTTCAAGAAGCCCGAGCCCAAGAACGCGTCGCAGACGCTCCTGGCCATGGCGCTCATCCTCGGCACCTGCTTCTTCGGCGTCTCGGTGCTCGCCGCCCGTCTCAAGCCGTACCGCGGCGAGCACGACGGGAACGGCCTCGGCCTCATGGCCCAGTACCTCTACGGCGGCAAGGGCATCCTGTTCTGGATGACCATGATCGCCACGTTCGCCATCCTCATCCTGGCGGCCAACACGGCGTACGCCGACTTCCCCCGACTCTCCTCGATCGTGGCCCGAGACGGCTTCCTGCCCCGCCAGTTCTCGAACCGCGGTGACCGGCTGGTGTTCTCGAACGGCGTGATCTTCCTGGCCGTCGTCGCTGGCTTGCTGGTCATCGCCTTCCAGGGCGACATCTCGAAGCTCATCCCGCTGTACGCCTTCGGCGTGTTCACCGGGTTCACCCTGTCGCAGGCCGGGATGGTCCGCCACCACCTCAAGCTGAAGGAGCCGCACTGGCAGATCGGTCTGACGATCAACGCCATCGGTTCCGTCACCACGGGCCTGATCGCCGGCATCGTCGTGGTCTCCAAGTTCACGGAAGGCGCCTGGATCCCAGCTGCGCTCATCCCGCTGATGGTGTGGGGCTTCAAGTCCATCGGGAACCACTACAAGCACGTCCGCGCCGCTGTCGCCGTGCCCGACGACTACAAGCCCCAGCGCCACACCCACACCGTGCTCGTGCTCGTCGGTTCCGTGAACAAGGGTGTGATCGACGCCGTCCAGTACGCCCGCTCGCTGGCACCCGACCGGCTCATCGCCGTGTGCGTGGTGCACGAACCGCACGAGCAGGAGGCCATCACCGAGGCGTGGGCCCAGCACCGCATGCCGATCGAGCTGCGCACGATCCACTCGCCGTACCGCGAGCTCACGCGCCCGGTGCTCAAGTACCTCGATCAGCTCGACCAGCGCTACCCCGACGACGTGATCACCGTGGTGATCCCCGAGTTCGTGACGAGCGTGCGCACCCAGTTCCTGCACAACCAGTCGGCGTTCGCCCTCAAGGCCCGCCTCCTCTACCGGCCGAACACCGTCGTGACGTCGGTGCCCGTCCAGATCGACTGAACCACGCCCGGCGTCACTCGCCGGTGATGAAGCGGTACCCCATGCGGGGTTCCGTGACGAAGTAGCGCGGCCGCGACGGATCGGGCTCGAGCTTGCGCCGGATGTGGGTCAGGTGGACCCGCAGCAGGTTCGTGTCGAAGTCCACCGGCGCCTGCCAGATGTGCTGGAGCAGCTGGCGTTGGGTGACGAGCTGGTCGGGGTGGCGGACGAGCACGTCGACGATCTGCCACTCGGTCGGCGTGAGACGCGCCGGCTCACCGTCGGCCCGCGTCGCCGTGCGGTTGGGGAGGTCGAGGACGAACGCCGGGGTCGTCACCACCGCGGACTCGGGGAGCGGCTGGCGTCGCCGCAGGGCCACGCGGACGCGGGCGAACAGCTCGTCCATGCCGAACGGCTTCGTCACGTAGTCGTCGGCGCCGGCGTCGAGGGCCGCCACCTTGTCGGCCTCGTCGCCTCGTGCCGACAGCACGATGATCGGCACCTCGGTCCACCCGCGCAGTCCCTCGATCACCTCGATGCCGCTCATCCCCGGAAGGCCGAGGTCGAGGAGCACCAGCTCCGGCTTCCGGGCGGCGGCCAGCGTCAGGGCCTCCTCACCGGTGCCGGCCACGTCGGCCTCGTAGCCGCGAGCGTGCAGGTTCGCCCGCAACGCTCGCTGGATGGCGGGCTCGTCGTCGACGACCAGGACGCGGCTCATCGGCCCTCGTCCATCGGCGCCGCGACCGGCCGACCGTTCGGCGACGTCGCCCGCTCCATCCGCCGCAAGGTAGCCCGGATGCGGACTCACGTCGGCCCCGCCGCCCGGAGCGGTCACCTCGCTCGGGCCGATCAGTGCTGGCCCGGCGCGGCGGGCGGCGGCGGCACCGCGAGGATGTCGTACACCGGGTTCAGTATCACCAGCCGCCCGTGGGCATCGGCGACGTTGCCGGCCAACCGCACGATCGAGCCCACTCGGATGCCACCGACCTCGCGCCGGCCGAGGAACACGGCCGTGACCGTCCCGCTGTTGTCGGTGATCCGGCACTCGAGGCTGGGCGAGCTGCCCCAGGGCTGGACCCGCAAAGCCTGGACGCGGCCAGCCACGCTGGCGTGCTGGCGCACGACGAGCTCGGCGATCGGCATGCGGTCGTCGGGCAGGCCGGCGACCGGCGCCACCGCCGGCGCGGCCCGGTGGCCGTCGGCCGCGGCGACAGGGCCGGCGAGCATGTGCGCATCCGTCGGCCCCGACGGCGCCTCGGTCGCCCGCTCGCCCAGGTGGTACGGCACGATCGTGACGTTGCAGTGGCGAAGACCCGAGAGCGCGGCCGACATCGACGCCGACGACCGATCGTGCAGGAGTCGGTGCCACAGGCGGGTGTACTCGCGTCGCGGGATCAGGACGGTCGCCTCGGTCTCGCCGTCGGCGGTGGCCTCGGTGACCGCCTCGATCGCCGCCCGCGTGAGCCGCCGGTCGGGGCACTCGATGATGTCGAGCGGGAAGCGGGTCAGGCCGAGCCGCTGCCACGACTCCGTGAGCTGCGCGGTCTTCCAGCTGTCGACGTCGAAGTGCACGGCTCGCAGGTCGTCGGCCGACAGGGTGCGGGCGTACTGCAGCGCCCGGGCGACGGCGGCGTCCAGGCCGTCGACGAGCACGATGACCGAGTGGTGCCGAAGCACCGGCTGCGAGGCCAGCTCGTGGACGTCGTCCAGGAGCTCCTGCTCCTCGGCCTCGTAGGCCTTGTTCATCCGCACGAGACCCAGCACCATCACCGGCACGAGCACCACGATCACCCACGCGCCCTCGGGGAACTTCACGTACGCCACGATGGCCAGGACCAGCAGCGACAGCACGGCACCCATGCCGTTGACGAACACACCGGCGCGCCAGCCCTGCTCCTTCTCGCGGATGTGGTGCTTCGTCATGCCGGCCTGCGACAGCGTGAAGCTGGTGAACACCCCGATGGCATACAGCGGGATGAGACGGCTGACCTTCCCGCCGGTGGCCAGCAGCGTCACGATCGAGGTGATCGCCAGGAACAGGATGCCGTTCGAGAACACCAGCCGATGACCCCGCACCATGAACTGGCGCGGCATGAAGTTGTCGCCGGCGTGGAAGGACGCCAGCCGGGGGAAGTCGGCGAAGCTCGTGTTGGCGGCCAGCACGAGGATCAGCATCGTGCCGACCTGCAGCAGGTAGAAGAACACGTGGCCGAGCGCGGCGGCGCCGTAGACCCCGCGACCCACCTGCGAGATGACGGTGGGATCACCGGCGGCGTACGGCATGGCGTGGACCCGGGACGCCAGCAGCGACAGGCCGAGGAACATGATGCCGAGCAGGACGCCCATGACGACGAGGGTGTCGCGTGCGTTCTTCCAGGCCGGCGCCCGGAACGCAGGCACGCCGTTCGAGATGGCCTCGACGCCGGTGACGGCGGCGCCGCCGGAGCCGAACGCCTTCAGGACGATGAACAGCGACGCCCCGGCCAGCAACCCGCTGCCGTGGTGGGTTCCGATGGGTTCCATTCCTGCGAGCCCGGTCGCACCCTTCGTCAGACCGCCGGTGATCGCCCGATAGGCGCCGACCGACAGCAGCACGCCCATGTTGGCGATGAAGAAGTACGTCGGGACCGCGAACAGCGTCCCCGACTCCTTGGTGCCCCGCAGGTTGCCCCACGCGATCACCAGCACGAAGGCGATGGCGATCCAGAGCTTGTACGGCGACAGGCCGCGGACCGCCGAGGCGAGCGCATCGGTGCCCGCTGCCACCGACACAGCCACCGTGAGCACGTAGTCCGTGAGCAGCGCCACGCCGGCGACCTGGGCGGGAAGGATGCCGAAGTTGTCACGCGTGACGATGTAGGCGCCGCCTGCGGACGGATAGGCCTTGATCGTCTGGCGGTACGACAGGATCAGGAAGCCGAGGACCACGAGCAGCGCCACGGTGACCGGTGTGACCAGCGTGAAGGCGGCGAGCCCGACGTACGGGACGAGGACGCGCAGGATCTCCTCGGTGGCGTAGGCGCACGACGAGAGGTTGTCCGAGGCGAAGACGGCCAGCGCCGTCGGCTTGCCGAGGGTCTCGTGGGCGAGGCGCTCGGTGTTCAGGGGCTGGCCGAGGAGGGCCGTCTTCAGCCGATAGCGCGCCGGATCGCGCACGGGAGGGGGCGCGGCGACGGCGGGACCGGATCGTGTGAGGGTCTGCACGTCGGCCTAGTGAATCGGCACGGCGCCCGCGGCGTCGGGACGAGCGCGGCGTGGGATTCGGCCGAACGGTCCGATACCGGCTCGGACCTGCGAAGACGTCCCAGCGGCCGTGCGCCGGCAGCAGGGCCGGGGCCCGACGGGCGCGTTAACGACGTGTGAAGGTGGCGGCCCGTCCACCGTGGTCAGGCGTCGGTCGCCCCCGCGTGTGAGAATCGCCGCGTGCGCGGCTACCCCAGGCCCGAACGGCCCCTCGCGCTGCCTCGGTCGCGGCAGGCCGCTGGCTGGCTCGTGCTGGCGACGGGGCTGCCGGTGCTCACCTCGGTGCTCGTGCGCTCCGACGCGGACAGCCTGGCCGTCGGCCTGCTCCTCTACCTCGGCATCGTGCTGGCGGCAGGGGCGGTCGGCGGCCTCGGACCCGGCCTGGTGGGCGCACTGGCGGCGGCCGGATCGGCGAACTACTTCATCGTCCCGCCCGTCCATCAGCTCACGATCGACAAGACCACCGATCTCGTGGCACTCGTGGTCTTCCTGGCAGTGGCGATCACCGTGAGCACGCTCGTGCACCGCTCGGCCCGGCTCTCCGGCGAGGCGGCGCGGTCCCGGGCCGAGGCCGAGGCGCTCGCCGGCAGCACCGCGACACTGGTGGCCGAGATCGATCCGCTCCCGTCGCTGCTCCGGCAGCTGTGCGCCACCCTCCCACTCGAGGCCGCGGCGGTGTACACCCGCACGGCGTCCGGCGGCTGGTCGGTGGCGGCCTCCGCCGGTGAGGTCGGGCCCGAGCCGAGCGGCGCCGAGATCACCGCGCTCGGGGCCACCGGTGGCCCCGTCCTGGCCGTGCGCGAACGGGGCACGCTCACGAGTGCCGACCGTGCCCTGCTCGGGTCCCTGCGGAGCCACCTGGCGCTGGCGCTCACCGCCCGCGAGATCCAGAGCGAGGCGACGCGGGTCGCGGCCCTCGAACAGGCCGACGCCTTGCGCACGGCCATCCTCCAGGCCGTGTCGCACGATCTGCGCACCCCGTTGGCCTCCATCAAGGCGGCTGTCACCAGCCTCCTCGGGCACGAGATCAGCTGGGACACGGCCAGCGTGGCGCAGTTCCACGCCACCATCGACGCCGAGGCCGACCGCCTCGATCGACTCGTCGGCAACCTGCTCGACATGTCGCGGCTGCAGGCCGGCGTCGTGCATCTGAACCTGGGCCCCGTCGTGCTCGACGACGTCGTCGGCTCCGCGCTGGCCAGCCTTCCGAGCGACGCGGCCGCCGTGGTGGTCGACATCCCGGCCGACGCACCGCTCGTGCGGGCCGACGCCGCGCTCACCGAGCGGGCGCTCGCCAACCTCGTCGCCAACGCGCTGGTCCACTCGCCGCCCGGGACCGACGTGCTCATCGACGCCCGCGACCGCGGCGACACCGTGGCGTTGCGTGTGGTCGACCACGGTCCCGGCGTCACGGCCGCCGACATGGACCGGCTCATCGAACCCTTCCAACGGTTCGGCGACACCTCGACGCGTCCCGGCGTCGGCCTCGGCCTGGCGGTGGCCCACGGGTTCGTGGCGGCGATGGGTGGCACCCTCGCCTTCGAGACGACGCCGGGCGGTGGGCTGACCGCCTCGATCGTGCTGCCCGTGCACCGCATGCGAACCCTGGAGACCGCATGACCCGCATCCTGGTGGTCGACGACGAGGCTCGCATCACCCAGTCGCTGGCCCTGAACCTGGAGGCGCGCGGCTACGAGGTCACGATCGCCGCCACGGCCCGCGACGCGCTGGCGGCCGCCACTGCGGAGCACCCGGATGCGGTGATCCTCGACCTCGGCCTGCCCGACGGGTCGGGTCACGACGTCGTGGTGGCCCTGCGCGAGCGCTGCGACATGCCGATCCTGATCCTGTCGGTGCGCGACGGCGAGCGCGACAAGGTGAAGGCCCTCGAGGCGGGGGCCGACGACTACGTCACGAAGCCGTTCGGGATGAACGAGTTGGTGGCCCGTCTGCGCGCCGCGCTCCGCCGGCACCAACGCGCCGAGGAGAGCCCGACGATCGTCACGGACCACTTCACCATCGACCTCGACGAGCGCACGGCGACCGTGGGTGGCGCGGTGGTGCGGCTCACGCCGACCGAGTGGGCCGTGCTCGACGCGCTCGCCCGCCAGCCGGGGCGCCTCGTCACCCAGGACCAGGTGCTGGCGCACGTCTGGCCGGGGGCCCGCCACGACACGGCGGCGCTGCGCGTCCACCTGACCCATCTCCGGCGCAAGCTCGAGCCCGACCCGAGCCGTCCCCGCCACATCGTCACCGACACCGGTGTCGGGTACCGCTTCGTGGTGGGTACGGCCGCGCTCTGACGGTTGTGCCGCGGTGTCGCCCAGCGGCAGGATGCGGCCATGAAGATCTCGACCACGCTCGGCTTCGACGGTGACCCGGTCCGCTACGCCCGCAAGGCGCGCGACCTCGAGTCGGCCGGTGTCGACCTCGTGTGGTCGGGCGAGATCTACGGCTTCGATCTCGTGTCGTCGCTGGCCTACCTGGCCGGGCAGACGACCACGCTCGAGCTGATGACCGGCATCATCCCGGTGTACTCGCGCACCCCGGCCCTCATCGCCCAGACCGCGGCGACGATCGACGCGCTGTCGGGTGGCCGGTTCCACCTCGGGCTCGGCAGCTCGGGTCCCCAGGTGATCGAAGGCTGGCACGGCGTACCGTTCGACCGGCCGCTGCAGCGCACGCGCGAGGTCATCGACGTGTGCCGCAAGGTGTGGACACGCCAGCCCCTGACGTACGACGGCAAGACGGTCCAGCTACCCCTGCCCGCCGATCAGGGCACCGGGCTCGGCAAGCCACTGAAGTTCATGGGCCAGCCCCTGCGCCATGACATCCCCGTGTGGATCGCCGCCATCGGACCGAAGAACGTCGAGCTGGCGGCCGAGACGGCGCAGGGCTGGCAGCCCATCCACTTCGTGCCCGACCGGTTCGAGCAGGTGTGGGGCGACGCGCTGAAGGCGGGCGCGGCCAAGCGACCGGCCGAGCTCGGACCGCTGCAGATCATGGCCGGCGGCACCGTGGCGCTCGGCGACGGCCCCGAGGTGCGCCAGGCGCGCGAAGGCACGCGCGCCCACGTGGGCTTCTACGTCGGCGGCATGGGTGCGCGCGAGAAGAACTTCTACAACGAGCTGTTCCAGCGCTACGGCTGGGTCGACGAGGCCCGCGAGATCCAGGACCTGTTCCTGGCGGGCAAGCGCGACGAAGCCATCGCCAAGGTGCCCGATGAGTACGTCGATCTGGCCACGCTGGCCGGCGACCCCGGGCACGTGCGCGACCGCATCGCCGTGTACAAGTCCGTGGGCGTGACGTACCTGAACATCACCGTGGTCGGCGAGGAGCCGCTGAAGATCTTCGAGCAGGTCAAGGCGTGGGCCGAGTAGGCCGAGTCCTACCTCGACCTCCGCTCCGTCGACCGGCGACGGCGGGAGAGCGACCGGCCGATCAGGGCCGGCGCTCGAGGCCACCGAGGAGCGCGTCGAACGCCGCGTCGAGCAGCTCGGCCAGCGGCACGCCGAAGTCCTCGAGCACGTCGGGCTCGGCCAGGTGCTGTGCGCTGGTCGAGATCATCGTGGCCACCACGCCGGCGTGCACCGGGCGGATCTCATCGCGCTCGATCCCCAGCTCGATCATGCGTTCCATGATCGTGGCCGCGAACCGGTAGTGGCGGTCGAGCAGCCGGCGCGCCGCCGGCACGTCCGCCACGTCGTCGTAGGCCGCGGCCCGGAACGTGTAGTCGACGCCGCTCGTCACGTACTGGCGCAGCTGCACGGCCAAGGGGGCCTCGGGGGCGACAGCGGCGAGCGCTTGCCGGCCGATGCGCTGGAGCAGCCGGTCGAGCACGAGCAGCTGGAGCTGCTCCTTCGACGGCGCCAGCTCGTACAGGGTGCGTCGCGAGCACCCCATGCGGGCGGCGAGCTCGCCGATCGTGAAGCGAGAGAGCCCTTCGGCCAGCACCATGCGTTCGAGCCCGTCGAGCACCTCGCGCTGGCGCAGGCCCAGGCGTTGCTCGGCCGTGCGCGACAGCAGCGGTCGGGGCGCGCCGGCGAGCAGCAGCCTCCGGAGCTCGTCGGGGTCGACGACGGCGATCGTCACGCCAGCCGCACGGGCACCGAGCGCGGGCCGCGGACCTGCCCGCCCGTCCACGACAGTGGCTCGCCCTCGACCAGCGACGCGTCCGGGAACGCGGCGAGCCACTCGCGCAGGGCGACGCGCAGCTCCATGCGAGCCAGGTTCGAACCGATGCACCGGTGGACCCCGACGCCGAAGGCCAGATGGCGGTTGTGCTCCCGGTCGATGCGGAACTCGTCGGGCTCGTCGAACACGGCCGGGTCGCGGTTGGCGGCCGGGAACGGCAGCAGGACCCGCTCGCCCGGGCACAGCGTGTGGCCGCCGAGCGTCGTCTCCTTGCTCACGACGCGCGCCATCGTCACCGGGCCGTAGACGCGCAGCAGCTCCTCCACCGCCGTCGGCAACAGGTCCGGCTCGGCCACCAGCCGTCGTCGGTCGTCGGGATGGCCGGCCAGGTGGAGCAACGAGGCACCGATCGAGCTCCACGTCGTGTCGATGCCGGCCAGCAACAGCAGGAACGCGGAACCGAGGATGTGCCGGTCGGTCAACGGCTCGCCGTCGATGCGCGCCTGCATCAGATCGGCGATGAGGTCGTCGTGCGGCGCAGGGTCGGCCCGCCGTGCCTCGACGTGGAGGCGGAAGTACTCGAGCACCTCGCGCGAGGCGGTGCGCAGCACGTCGATGTCGGTCGGGCCGATCTGGAGGATGCGCACGACCCAGTCCATGAACCGGTCCTCGTCCTCCAGCGGGACGCCCAGCATCGTGGCGATGACCCGCACCGGGATGTGCCGGGCGTAGCGGTCGGCGGCGTCGACCACCTCGTCGCCGCTGGCCCGGATGTCGTCGATGAGGCGGCGGGCGATGTCCTGAGTCAGCGGCGTCAGGCGCTCGATCACCCGGGGTGCGAACGACGGGAGGAGGAGGCGACGGGCGTCGCCGTGCTCGGGGGGATCGGAGGTGATGGGGGGCGCCGACAGCACCGGGCCCTCGCCCGGTCGTCGGCCGGTGACCCCGACGCTGACCGACGAGTACGACGCCGTGTCGCTCGTGACGGCGACCAGGTCGGCGTACGACACGGGGAGCCACTGGCCGCCCCACCGCTCGGTGTGGGCCACCGGGCAACGGGCGCGCAGCTCGGCGTACACGCCGAACGGGTCGTCGACGAACCCCGCGTCGAAGATGTCGAAGTCCGTGGCCCAGTCCTCGACCGGTACGTGCTCCATGCCGTCCCCCTGACGCAGCTGGTACCGAGGCGTACGGCAGGGTACCAGCCGTCGCCCGGCGCCCGGGCCACACCTGCGCCACCGCTACGGTGCGCCCATGGAACTCCAGGGGAAGGTGGCGCTCGTGACGGGCGCCTCGGGCGACATCGGCGGCGCCATCGCCAAGGCGCTGGCCGCCGAGGGATGCCGCGTGGCGGCCACGTACGTCGGCTTCGCCGACGGAGCCCAGGCGGTGGTCGACGCGGCGCTCGCCGCCGGCGTCGACGCTGACAAGGTGCAGCTCGACCAGCGCGACGAGGCGTCGATCGTCGCTTGCGCCGCCTGGGTGGTCGAGCGCTTCGGGGGCTGCGACATCCTCGTCAACAACGCGGCGTGGAACATCGGCATCCCCTTCCCCCAGCTCGACCTGCTCGATGCCGACATGTGGGACCGCGTCCTCGAGACGAACCTGCGCGGGCCGTTCCTGCTGAGCCGGGCGCTGGCGCCGCAGCTGAAGGCGGGTGACGGGGGCCGCATCGTGAACATCGCGTCGGTCGGCGGCCTCAGCCCGGGATCGAGCAGCATCGCCTACTCGTGCAGCAAAGCCGGGCTCATCCACCTGACGCACTGCCTGGCCGTGGCCATGGCGCCGCAGGTCAGCGTCAACTGCGTGGCGCCCGGCCTGGTGGAGGGCACGCGCATGGCCGGCAACCTGCCGCCCGCGGTGGCCGACGGCGCCCGCCGGCAGGCGGTGCTGGGTCGCGTCGGCAGCGCCGAGGACATCGCGGCGGCCACCGTGATGCTCTGCCGGGCCGACACGGTGACGGGTCAGACGCTGGTGGTCGACGGCGGGATGCCCGGCGCCATGAACTTCGGCTGATCCGATCGGCTTCCCGGCGCGACCTCAGCCGCAGGCGCCGCTGGCCAGCACTTCGGCCACTTCGTCGACGCCCATGCCGAGCAGCTCGCTGAGGACCTCGTAGGTGTGCTCACCCAGGCAGGGCGCCGGGAAGCGCGGTCCGTTGTCGTAGTCGGAGATGCGGAACTGGTGGCCCTCGTACGGCACCTCCCCCATCTCGGGGTGCGCCAGCGGGCGGAAGAACGACCGGTGCGCCAGCTGCGGGTCCTGCTGGTGGTCGCTGGAGCGCTGCATCATTCCGGCCGGCACGCCCGCCGCCTGGAGCAGGTCCATCAGGGCACGGGCGTCGTGGCCCGCCGTCCACGCACCCAGTTCCCGGTCGACGACGTCGAGGCAGGCGCGCCGTCCCTCGACCGTGTCGAGCGCCTCGTCGCGTGCCCACATCGGGTCACCCATGGCCTGCCGCAGCGCCCGCCACTGCTCGTCGGTCTGGACGGCGATGGCACACCACTGATCGATGCCCGCGCACGGGAAGGCATCGTGCGGGGCACACGCGGGGTCGTGGTTGCCGTTGCGACGCGGGCTGCGGCCCGACACCTGCACGTCGAGCAACTGCGGCCCGAGGAAGTGCAGGGCCGATTCCATCTGCGCCTGGTCGATGAACTGTCCCTGCCCCGTGCGGCGGCGGTGGTCGAGCGCGGCCAGCAGCGTGGTGGCGAGGAAACGGGGCGCGACGGTGTCGGTGTACGCGTTGAACGGGCCGGCGGGCGGCCGGTCGTCCCAGCCGGTGATCTCGTAGAACCCGCTGACGGCCGCCGCGTGGTAGCCGTACCCGGCGAGCGGGGCGGCGGGCCCGTACTGCCCCAGCAGGCACGTGGTGGCCATGATGATGCCGGGGTTCAGCTCGCGGGCCACGTCGTACCCGAGGCCCAACGAGGCCATCGTGCCGGCGGTGAAGGAGTCGAGTGCGATGTCGCACCAGGCCAGCAGCCGCCTGGCGACGTCCTTGCCCGCAGGGTTCTTCAGGTTCAGCTGCACGGACAGCTTCGACGTGTTGAACGCCCCGAAGAACTGGCACCGGTTGATCCCCGGCACGTCGTCCTTGAACGGCCCGACCAGGCGCAGCCGGTCGGGCGGCTGGTCGTTCTCGATGTGGACGACCGTGGCGCCGTGGTCGGCGAGGGCCTTGGCGGTGATGGGCCCGACACCGATCCAGGAGAAGTCGGCGACCTTCACCCCGGCCAGCGGCAGCGCTTCGCGCACCCGCACGCTCGGCGGCGTGGCGAGCGCCGGCGTCGGCGGCAGCGCGTCGAGCACCTCGCGCGTGTGCTCGCCGACGGCCGGAGCCGGGCGGGTCCACGCCACCGGGGTGACCGAGGCCTTCAGGAACGGGCCGGCGGCGCGCAACGTGCGGCCGCTGGGCAGCACCAGGTCGTCCCAGTAGTCGCGCACCGCCAACTGCTCGAGCTGCAGCACATCGGCGGCGGTGTTGACGGGTGCCAGGGTCACGCCCCGGGCGAGGCCGCCCTCGAAGAGCACCATCTTCGGGTGCATCATCGTGAACGTGGTGACGGCGGCGCGCACCTCCTCGATCGTGTGGGCCAGGGGCTCGCCCGTGATGAGCCGCACCTCGTAGGTGGCCCAGTCCTCGGCGTCGGCCCACGCCTGCGTGACCGCCCCGGACTCGATCATCCACGACATCAGGCCGACGAGCAGGCTGGTGGTGGCGATGAGGCACACCTCGCCGTCGGCGCACGGGTAGACGAGCGGCGACACCAAGGTCGAGAGCTGCAGCACCGTGCCGAAGCGCTCGATGTTCCGGCCCTGGATGGAGTGGGCGATCATCGCCTGCAGGCCGGTCCAGAACACGGCGGCCTGCACCGACACGTCGACGAACTGGGCCTCGCCCGTCTGCAGGCGTCGGTGGTGAGCGACCAGTGCCCCGAGCGCGGCCTCGACGGCGGCGTGGTGCCAGTTCTGGGGCACCGTGATGCGCAGCGGCCGGCGGTCGGGGTCCCCGTTGAGCGCCATCGAACCGCCCATGGCCGACAGCGTCAGGTCGGTGGCGAGATGGTCGGCGTACGGCCCGGTCTGCCCGAACGGCGTGATCGCCACGTGCACCAGGTCGGGCCGCACGGCCTTGAGGTGCTCGAAGCCGAGGCCGCGATCCGCCATGGCCCCCGGGTCGGCGTTCTCGATCACGATGTCGGCCGACGCCACGAGACGCAGGAGGTCGGCCCGCCCGGCCGGGTCGTCGAGGTCGAGCACCACGCTGCGCTTGCCCCGGTTGCAGGCGTGGAAGTGCAAGCTGGCCAGCCCGTCCGGCTCGCCGTCGACCAGCGGCCCCTGCCAGCGGGACGCCGCGCCGCCCGGCGGCTCCACCTTGACCACGTCGGCGCCGAGGCCGGCGAGCACGAACGCCGCCAGCTCCGCGCGGCCGTCGGTGAGATCGAGGACCCGGTACGGGGCCAGCATGCGAGCGTTCGTCACGGCGGGCATGGTGGCACCACCGGCCACCCCCGACCAACCGTTCAGTCTGCGGGCACCAGGAACGGCGCGACCTCGGCCGCGTCGCGCCCGTCGGCCGCCAGGCCCTCGAGGACGACGCGATCGATGAGACGGTGCAGCATGCGCAACCGGGCCTCCTGGTAGAGGCCGAAGCTCACGCCTGGCGCACCCCGGCTCTTCAGGCCCGCCTGGACGCGTGGCAGGTTGGCCATGTCCTGCTCGAACACGTCGGCCAGACCGCCCATGCCCTCGGCCTCCTTCCACGACTGCTCCAGCGTCAGCACCTGCATCGGGGCTCGCTCGGGCCGCCCGCCGCCATCGGGCACGGGGGCCATGCGGATGACGTCCATGAAGCACGTGTCGGGCGTGGCACCCGGGCGCCAGCGGTACACGAGCGGCTGTCCGATGCCCGCCCATGGGGCGAACGCCGGGAACAGGTGGTAGAGCACCGCGTCGAGCACTTCGGCATCGGAGGTGCCGCTCAGATCGGTGCCGATGCGCGGCTCGAGTGCCCGGCGCAGCACGTCGGCCACCAGCGGGCGGGCCGCCGCACCGTCGTGCACTTCGACCGCGCCCTTGCCGGCCCGCGAGAAGAACGAGGTGTACGCATCGGCCACCTGCTGCTCGGTGAGTCCGCTCAGGTGCGGGCTGCGGACGCCGAACGCGTTCACGAACCGCGTCACGTAGGGCGACTCGGGCCAGATCGAGTACTCGCTGTTGGCGTCGGCGCAGAACTCCAGGATCTGCGGATGCGTGGCGATCACGTGGTACGCCTCGCTGAACGCCTCCATGCACACCTTCCAGTTGGCCGGCACCTCCTTCACGGCGTGGAACGCGACGTAGCGGTCGGCCATGCCGAAGCCCGTGTCGAAGTGCTCGATCAGCTTGTCGGCGTACCGGTCGAACGGGATCGGATCTGACGCCAGGTTCACGAACACGAACCCGCACCAGGTCGCCACGGCTGCCTCGGGCAGGCACGACCGCGTCGGGTCGTCGCGGATCTGAGGGAAGTCCCAGTCGGCGGGCAGCTCGGCCAGGTTGCCCTCCAGGTCCCAGCGCCATCCGTGGAAGGGGCAGCGGAACGACCCGACCCGACCATCCTCCACGCGCAGCTTCGTGCCGCGGTGCAGACAGGCGTTGTGGTACGCCCGGATGGTGGCGTTGCGGTCACGAGTGACGATCACCGACTGGTCGGCCACGTCGTAGACGACATGGTCGCCGGGCTGGCGCAGCTGGTCCTCGGTGCAGGCGAACTGCCATGTGCGCGTCCACAGGTACTGCCGCTCCAGTTCGGCGAACGTGGGCGACGTGTAGCGCGCCCGTGGCACGTCCGCCGAGCCCTGGTAGGCCGAGCTGTGGTCCCGCAGTGCGGCGGGCACGGGCCGCGTGTCGGCGTCGAGCAGCTCCTGCACGCTCGGTCCCCGGCTGCGGGCCGCTCCCTCGTCGATGTGCGTCATGGTCATCCCCCTGGTCCCCGGCCGATCGTATCGAGCGGCGCCCTGCGGGCCCGGTTGCCCGGGGTACGTTGCCACCAGTCGATCGACCGGGGGACCACGTGCACGACCTGTACGAGATGATGAGCACGCTTCGCGCGGTGCGCCGCCTGAAGCCGGATCCGATCCCCGACGACGTGCTCGAGCGCGTGTTGCAGGCGGCGTGCTGGGCGCCCACCGGGGGCAACATGCAGCCGTGGCGGATCATCGTCGTCCGTTCGCCGCACAACAAGCAGGCCCTCGCCGACCTGTACGCCCCCGAGTGGGCCAAGTACGCGGCGATGAGCCGACGTCGGGCGGAGAAGGCGGGGGTCATCGGTGAGGCGCTGGCGTCGATGGAGCGGACCGTGACAGCCGGCGACCACCTCGCCGAGCACCTGGCCGAGGCGCCCGCACTGCTGCTGTTCATCGCCGACCCGAACATGATGGCGATCACCGACCGGAACCTCGACCGGGTGTCCATGGTCGGCGGTGGCTCCGTGTACACGGCGGTCCAGAACGCCATGCTGGCGTGCCGGGCCGAGGGCCTGGGTTGCACGCTCACCACGCTGCACTGCCTGCGCGAGCCCGAGGTGAAGGAGGCGCTCGGCATCCCCGCCGACTGGGCCACCCTCGCCCTCGTCCCGATCGGCTACCCCGTGGGCAAGGGACACGGGCCGATCACCCGGCAGGGGCCCGGTCGTCTCGTGTTCGACGACGCGTTCGGCGCGCCCTGGGCGGGCTGAGCCCCGTGCTCGTGCCGGAGCGGGCGGCGGCGTGGCTGCGCGCCCTCGACCCGGCCACGGTCGACGACCCGCTGGCGGCGGCGTGCACGCTCGGGTTGCTCGCCCACCGCACTCCGGCGTGGACGGAGCGGTACGAGGAGCTGCTCGGCGCGCTGGCCGCCTCCCCCGACACGGCCGCGGCCCTCGTGGCGGCCGGGCTGCGCTCGCTCGTCGCCGGCGCCGACCGGCCGTCGCCGACACGGACGCTCGACGGCTTCGCCCACGCCGAGCCGTGGTCGCCGTCGAGCGTCGTCGAGGGCGTGGCCACCGGGCTCGGCCTGCTGCTTCACGACCTCGCCCACGGCACCGGTCATCACGGTGCCCTCTTCGACCCGTGGTGGGCGACCCGCCCGGCGGTACCCGACGAGGTGGCCACGCTCGTGGCTCTGTTGCTCGCCCCGCAGCGGCCCGACGAGGCCCGGGCGCTCTTCGCCGGTGCACCGCAGGCCGGTGCCGTCGCCCGGCTGCTGGCGGCCGAGTGGCGGCTCGCCGACGTACCGGTCGACGACGTACCGGTCGACGACGCGGGCGCATGGTCCGTGGCCGCCGAGCTGTGCGGTGCCGGCTCGTGGTCGGCGCTGTTCGCCGCACCCCTGGTGGCCGGGCCCCGGATCGTCGGCGTCGACACCGAGCGGCTGGTGCTGCGGCGGGCGGAGTGGTGGCGCGGATGCCTGCTCCTGACGCTGGCCCCCACCCAGGCCGACCCGACCGGGTCGACGGAGTTCCGACTCGTCGGGGCCGAACCCCGCATGTGGTGCCAGACCGGCATCGACGGGGCGATGACCGACGTGACGGGCCACGGCATGATCGTTCGCACCCCGTTGGTAGCCGGCGACCTGGAGTTCACCCCCGGTAGCTACTAGGACCGGTGGCTGCCACCTCGGCGACCGGTCATCCCCGCGGCGGTCACCCGTGGCGTGGCTCACCTGTCACGCAGCTCAGTCGGCGACGATCTCGCCGACCGGCGCCCGCGCCAACTCGATGACCACCGTGAGACCGCCGCCCGGCGTGTCGTCGAACACGAGCTCGCCGTGCATGGCGGCAACGAAGCCACTGGTGACGGCCAGACCGAGCCCGACACCGTTCGGAGCGGCGCTCCCGGCCCGGTCGCCGAGCCGCTGGAACGGGCGCAGCGCCGCCGCCCTCGCCGACTCGGGCAGGCCCGGCCCGCGGTCGATGACGCGCACGTGGACACGGTCGCCAACACCAGCCGCTTCGATGGCAATGCTGCCAAAAGCCAGCGACCACGCGATGGCGTTGCCGATCACGTTGGCCACCGCCCGCTCGAGGAGCTCGGCGTCGGCCAGGACCAGGGGCACGTCCTCGGGGATGCGGACCGCGATGTCGGACGGTGCGCCGCTGATGCTGGCCAGGGCGTTGGCCACCACCTCGTCGATCACCACCGCCCCGATGTGCAGGGTCACCGCACCGGCCTGGAGGCGGCTCATGTCCAGCAGGTTGCCCACCAGTCGGTTCAGTCGGTCGGTCTCGGCGTCGACCGTGGTCAGGAACTCCCGACGCTGCTGCTCGTCCCACACGATGTCGGGCGAGAGCAGGCTGGTCACCGATGCCTTGATGCTGGCCAAGGGCGTGCGCAGGTCGTGCGACACCGCCCGGAGCAGGCCGGTGCGCAGCTCGTCGGCCTCGCGCGCCAACTTGGCCTCGGCGGCGTGCTCGTGGTGCGCCTGGTCCCGCAGCGCCACGGCCAGCTGGTCGGCGTGGGAGCGCAGCGCCAGCCGGTCGTCGAGACCGAGCCGCGGGCCAACGAGCGCGAGGCGGGCATCGTCGCCCACGTCGACGATCGTCTCCTCACGGTCCTCGCGCCGAGGCACACCGCCCGGCGAACCTTCCGGCGCCGTGCCCGGCGACCCGTCCGGTGACCCGTCGCACCGGGTGGTGACCTCCCAACCGTCGCCCCGACGACGGCGGAGCTCCACGATGTCCGAGCCGAACGCCGCCCGCACCTCGGCCAACAACAGCGGCACCGGATCGGCAGCAGCCAGGAGCGTGCCGGCCGACCGGGCCAGCGCCTCGGCCTCGGCGCGGGCCCGCCTCGCCTGCACGGACCGGCGCGCCGCCACGTGGACGTAGATCGACACGGTGGCCGTCACCGCCAGGAACTCGATGTGGGCGATGTGGTTCTCCTGCTCACCGATCGTGAAGGTGTGCACGGGCGGCACCAGGTAGTAGTTGACG
>JANPGL010000504.1:0-4135 GCA_031423915.1 Actinomycetes bacterium
GCGTGCCGGAGTCGAGGACGAACATCGCCTCGACCGCCACGGCCGAGCCGGGGATGGTGGCCGAGACCTCCTTGCCCTCCACCACGGTGGGCAACGAGAGCTGCGACGGCCCGGGCATGAGGCCCTTGATGTTGCCGCCGATCATGTTGGCCAACTCGCCCATGGCGTCGTCGAGCTCTTCCTGGTTCGTCGTGCCCGGGTCCATGGCGAACATGGCCTCGGTGATGGTCTCCGCCGTGTGGCGGGTGCAGGTGACCACGACGGCGCCTTGCCACTCGCCGGAGATCTGCACGCTGGCGATGATCTCCGAGTAGTGAGGCACCGACGTGTCGGGCAGCGGTTCGGCACTCATACCGAGTACCGAGTCGCTGACCTGCTGGGTCAGGGCGATGATGTCGTCCAGCGACGGTTCCACGGTGCCTCCTATTTCTGGATTGGGCTGAGTCGGGCGGACGTGCGTCGGAAGCAGTGGGCCCGACCCAGCTCGACGCGCGTCCACGCGTCGTCGATGTCGAGGGTCGTTTCGCCGGCTCCTAGGAACAGGTAGCCGTCCGGAGCCATCAACGCACCCAGCCGCTTGAGGATCGCTCGGCGCGTGGGGACGTCGAAGTAGATCATCACGTTGCGGAGGAACACGATGTCCGGTTTGGGTACGCCGGACCAGGTGGGTGACACCAGGTTGAACGGCGTGAACTGCACCAGGCTGCGCAGCTGCTGGTTGACCCGCCAGTGCATGCCGTCGCGCTCGAAGTACTTCACGAGCAGGGCGGCCGGCAACCCACGGTTCACCTCCAGCTGGCTGTAGCGGCCCTGGCGGGCCTTTTCGAGCACCTCGGTGGAGATGTCCGAGCCGACGATCTGGACCTGCCAGTTGGCCAGCTCCGGGAAGTTCTCCTTGAGCAGGATGGCGATCGAGTACGCCTCCTGGCCGGTGGAGGCCGCGGCGGACCAGATCACCAGCTTCCGCAGCGCCTTGCGGGCGGTGATCATCCCCGGCACGACGTCGGACTTCATCACGTCGAACGGGCGAACGTCGCGGAACCACAGCGTCTCGTTCGTCGTCATCGCTTCGACGATCTTCTGGGTCAGGGGGCCGGTCGGTCGGGCCCGCAACTGCTGGGCGACCGCGGCCAGCGAGCCGAGACCCTCCTGCCGGGCCAGCGTCGTGAGACGTGCCTCGACCAGGTACTCCTTGCCCGCTTCGAGCGCGATTCCGCTTCGTTCGTAGACGACCTTGGCGACGAGTGCGAAGTCGGCTGCCTCGAGGCTCACGTCCGCACCTCCGTTCGTTCACTTCGGTGCGCCGACAACGGTCCCCGCCCCGCCACACGCGCCGAGATGGTCGACGCAACCTCCGACAGGGGCACGATCTGATCGGCGAGCCCCGCCTGCACCACCTGTCCCGGCATGCCCCACACGACGGAGGTCGCCTCGTCCTGCGCCATCACCTGTCCACCGGCGGCCGCAACGGCCTCGGACCCGTGGAGCCCATCGGCACCCATGCCGGTGAGGACGACCGCCAGGACACCCTTGCCCCACACGTTCACCGCGCTGCGGAACAGCGGATCGGCCGCCGGCCGACACGAGTTCTCGGGCGGTCCCTGGTCGAGGTGGAGCTTCACCTGGTTGCCATCGCGACGAACCGTCATGTGGAAGTCTCCCGGGGCCAGCCACGCCTTGCCCGGCTGCACGAGCGCACCGTTGACGCCTTCGCTCATCGGCAGGTTGCCGACGTCGTTGAGGCGTTGCGCCAGGAGCGTGGTGAACATCGGGGGCATGTGCTGCACCACCAGCACGGGAACGCCGAGCGTCCCCGGGAGGTGGTCCCACACGGTCCGCAGCGCGGTCGGTCCACCGGTCGACACGGCGATGACGACGGCCTCGACGCGCGCCGGAGGCCCGGAGATGCGAGCGCCCGGGCTCCGCGCAGCCGACAACCCCTTCGACACCGGGTTCGACAGCGACGGTCGAAGGAACGACGACGTGGTGGCGGCCGGGCGCAGGGTGGTGCCGAGCAGGCTCGCGGGCCGCGCGCCGGCGATGCCGGAACACAGCGCCTTCACCTTGGGCAGGAGCTCGCGCTTGATCATGGCGACGCCCTCTTGGAGGCCGCCGATGTGGGTCGGCTTCGTGCAGAAGTCGGTGGCGCCCGCGGACAACGCATCCAGCGTGGCCGATGCGCCCGGCTTCGACAGCGTGCTGAACATGATGATCGGCACGCGAGGGTTGATGCGCCGGATGTGGGGGATGGTCGTCAGACCGTCCATCTCGGGCATCTCGATGTCGAGGGTGATGGCGTCGGGCCGGAGCAGCGACACCTTGGGCAGCGCCAACTTGCCGTTGGCGGCCGTCCCGACGACTTCGAACATCGGGTCCTCGCTGAGCGCGGTGGTGATGACGCGGCGAACCACCACCGAGTCGTCGACGACCAGCACACGGATCTTCCTCATGGCATCACCACCTCTTCTCGCTCGCTCGCCCGGATCCTGGACTCACACGTCGTCCGGCGGGGACACGATCCCGAGGAGCTCGAGCTTCTCGATGATGATGTCCTTCGTGAACGGCTTCATCACGTAGTCGCTGGCGCCGGCGGCCAGGGCGCGAACGACGTTCGACGCCTCGGTCTCGGTCGTCACCATCACGACGGGGATGCTGCGGTACTGCTCGGAGGCGCGCACCGAGCGGAGCAGTTCGATGCCGTTCATCTCCGGCATGTTCCAGTCGACGAGCATGACGTCGGGAATGGATTCACCGAGCCGTTCGAGCGCTTCCAAACCGTGCCCGGCTTCGGCGACCGAGTCGAAGCCCGACTCGGTCAGCATCCGCTTGAGCATCATGCGCACGGCACGGGAATCGTCTACCACGAGAGCCTGCACAACTCCTCCGATCAGATCTGACTTGTCGCCAAGCCGGCGAGTACGCAACGGGTGTCGAGCTCCAGCAGCAGGAAGCCGTCGAGCTTGTAGGCGCCCGAGATGAAGTCACGGGCCACGCCGGCAAGCGTGTCGGGTGGGGTTTCGAACGAACCCGGCTCGACCTCGACGACATCGCCGATCCTGTCGACGAGCAGGCTCACGGGCCCGTCCTCGGTGCGGATGACGATGTTCATCGGCTCCTGGCCCTCGGGCCGGTCGGGTAGCTCCATGCGACGGCGCAGATCGACCGCGGTGAGGATCTGGCCCCGGAGGTTCAGCAGTCCGGAGACCTCGGGTCGGGACAGCGGCACCTTGGTGAGACGCTGGTACTGGACCACTTCCTGGACGTCGATCACGCTGATGCCGAAGCACCGACCGTCCAACCAGAACGTGCACAAGCCCTTGCTCATCGCGCCATCGCCTCCTCGCGCTCGTCGAGCCAGCTCAGCGCACCGCCGAGCAGGTTCTTCACCTGGATCAGGTCGGTCACCCGTTCGCGGATGACCAGCGTGCAGCCCCGCTCGAGGTCCTGCGGTGGCACCGTCACCTCGACGATGTCGACGATGCGGTCCACCACCAGGCCCACCTCGCGGGACCCGGCCCGGTGCACGACCACCGTGAGGTGCTCGGCGTCGCCGGCGGAACCGCCTCGCCCGATCAACGGACCGAGCTCGATCAGCGGGAGGATCTGGCCGCGGTACTGCACCACGGGCTGGCCGTCCGAGAACTCCAGCGCGTCTCGCCGGATCTCCTCGAGCCGGGCCACGTCGTCGAGCGGCAGGGCCACCCGGCCCTGGTCGCCCACAGCCACGACGAGCATCTCGGCCGTCGTCAAGTCGCTGGCCACCACCTCGGCGGTCCGGTCGGTCCGCAGGCTCTGGCGGGCGGCGGCCACGAGACCGGAGTGCTGAGCCAGCTGCACCGCATCGAGGATGAGGGCGACGCTGCCGTCGCCCATGATGGTCGCGCCGGAGTAGGTGGGCACGCTGTGGAGCAAGTGCCCGAGCGGCTTCACCACGATCTCCTCGGTGGTCACCACGCCGTCCACGATGAGTCCGAACTGCCGCTCGTCGGCCGACAGCACGACGATCGTGACCGACTCGTCCTCGCTGGGCGGCAGTTCGAGCTGCTCGCGCAGCGACAGGAGGGGCAGCAGGTTGCCGCGAAGGCGGTAGACGGGCACGTTGTGCAGCGTCTCCACCCCGCCGGCCCGCTCGCCG
>JANPGL010000505.1:0-4624 GCA_031423915.1 Actinomycetes bacterium
GCCGCAAGATGAACGAACCCACCGAGCTTCGGTCGACCGTCATTGAGCCGAGTGAGAGAACTATGACAAAGCCCGACAGCACAAAGAATGCCTGCACCCCATCACGTCCGTAGTCGATCACCGCCACCACGGCGTGGGGCACCGACGAGACAAGTGCCCCGACGAATGGGTGCCCATAGAGAAGATGAGTGAAGACAACTGCGATCGCAGCTACCCCTCGAATCGCATCCACGTAGGTCAGACGCTTTGCGTCAATGGCACCGTGCCCCTGCCTCATGCGGCCTCCCCCAACTCTTCGTCGACGATCTGGTGGAGCCGCTCGATGAAGCCCGACTCCGAGAAGCGCAGGGCCGTCGTGGCGATGCGGGGGGCGGACCAGCGCTCCAAGAGCATGCGGCGCACGGCATCAGCGATGACCACCGGCGTCGGCTCGTCGAAGAACACACCGGTGATGCCCTCGATCGTCGTGTCGAGGAAGCCGCCCCAGTGCAGCAGCGCGCTCGGCTTGCCGTACAGCGCTGCCTCCACCGGGGTGAGGCCGAAGTCCTCGTACGCCGCCGACACCAGGCCGATCGAGTTGGCGTACGCCCATCGCAGTTGGTCGTCGTCCACTCGCCCCACGTAGGTCACGTTCGACGGCGCCTTCGAGCGCAGCTCGGCGAGCTGGCCACCGTCGCCGACCACCAGGAGTCGCTGGTCGGGCAGCAACCGGAACGCCTCGGCGACCTGCTCGACGTTCTTGTAGCGCATCATCCGGGCGACGCACACCAGGTAGCCGGGCTCGACACCCTCGATCGGTACCCGCGGCCCGCTAGCGTCGAGGGACGTGGGGGGCGGGAGGACCTCTGCGTCGATGCCGTAGGCCGACCGGATTCGGTGGGCCACGGCGGACGAGTTGGCCAGGTAGCGCGCGCAGCTGTGGGCGGCGCGCTGGTCCCAGCGTCGCAGGTAGGGGTCGAGCAGCAGCCCCGCCGCGTAGTAGCGCTTCTTGCCCGCCACGTACTGGTCGCGCTGGTAGAGCCAGCGCGGCGGGTTGTGGCAGTAGACGATCTTGCGGCCCTCGGTGGCGATGCCGTGGGCCCATCCCGACGACGAGCAGACGACCAGGTCGGCGTCGACCCGGAGGCGGCCGAACGCCGTCGGCAGCATCGGCAGCGCGGCACGATGCCGACGCCGCAGGATGCCCACCCGGTTCAGCATCGAGGCCCGCACGTCGACGTCGGCCAGGTCGGCGTAGAGGTCCGGGTCGTGCACCGAGGTGTACAAGGGCACGCCCGGGAAGGCCCGCGTGAGCGAGACCACCACCCGTTCGGCTCCGCCCCGCTCCGATAGGTAATCGTGCGCCAACGCCACCGTTGGCCGAGAGGCGACGTGTGCTGGCGCCCACCCCGCCGGTAGTACGTCTTCCAACCGCAATGCCGCCGCATCGCTTCTCGCGCCCATGCCTGCCCGCTTTCATCGAATACCACTCGATGCGTCTAGATGCACACCGAACGTGAGGATCCGTGTGTGGGGAACTCTTAACCTTTCGATGGTAAAGGTCAAGCCAAATTCCGTCTTTGCGTGGCGCCACCATCACACCGCGCGGCGACCGCAACGCATATGATCACCGCAGCGCAGGCACGGAAACCCTTGCCGAGTCGTGGTGTGGGCGGACGCACACGTTGGGTCATCGCGGAACCTCCCCTAGGAGGGTTCCGCGGCCCCCGTTGACGTCGTCTTAGGTAAAACCAGAAGAACGAGTCGAACGGGCGGGGTGGCGATGTCTTCACGTATCGCGGTAATCGATGGGCGGCCGCTCGTGCGGGACGGCGTGGTAGCGGCCTTGGTCGACGCCGGCCTCGAGGCAGTGGGTGTGGCCGACGTCTTCGGTCTCGACCAGGTCGTCGCCGATGTGGTCGTCGTCGACGCCCCAGGGACTGCCGAGCAGGCAGTTCGTCCGCTCGACGGCCACCTCCCCGGCGCCCGCATGATCGTGATCCACCAGGGTCCCGACGCCCACGCCGTGCTCGGCGGCCGCAACGTGCGACTCGTCGACGCGGCCGGCGGCCTCGGCGCCGTCGTGGCCGCCGTCATCGAGCACGACCGCAAGGTGCGGCTGAGATGGCATGCGCCGGTGGTCAGCCCGGTGCCGCTTTCGGCACGGGAGTCGAGCATCCTGCAGGCGGTCTCGTCGGGCGCAACCTCGAAGGAGACGGGCCAACGCCTCGGCATCAGCACCCGCACGGTCGAGAACCACAAGCGGCGCATCTTCCTGAAGCTCGGGGCCCGGAACCAGGCCCAGGCCGTGGCCGTGGCCGCTCGGGCCGGCATGCTCCCGCTGGCCGGTGGACTCCGATGACCGACGTGGCCGCGGCCCCGAACCTGATCGTGCTCGGCGCCTCCCGACTCGCCGCCGAGGCCGTCGCCTCGACGCTCGCCCGTCACGGGCTGCGTCTCGACCCGGCGGTAGCTGTCGACATCGCCGTCGTCGTGGCGCCCGACGAGGCGGTGTGGGCCCAGGTCCGCGGGCTCGACGTGCCGTGCGTGCTGCTGGCCGACGAGGCGCCCACCGGTCACGAGCTCGTCGACGCCGTCGACTGCGGGCTCCAGGGCGTGGTCCCTTCGACGTCTGGACCCGACCACCTGGTGGAGATGCTCCAGCTCGTGGCCTCGGGCGACTCGGCGCTGACGACCCGCCAGCTGCGCGAGGCCGTCGACGGGCTGCGACGAGCCCGGGCCGCCCAGGACCCGGTGGACCTGAGCCCCCGCGAGCGAGACATCCTCGCCTCGATCGACCGCGGCGAGTCCGTGAAGCAGACGGCGCACCGGCTGGGCATCTCTCCCCGAACGGTCGACAACACCCAACGCATCCTGTTCCGCAAGCTCTCGGCCCGAAACCGAGCGCAGGCCGTGGCCCGTGCCCATGCGCTCGGCCTTCTCACCTCGGAGGCGAGCTGATGGATCCCACCACGCTTCGTACCCTGCTAGCGGCGTTCCGCCGCCAGTGGTGGGTGCTGCTCCAAGCCATGGTGGTGGTGGGCGGCATCGCCGGCTTCCTGGCGTCGCGGGTGCCCCCCAACCCGTACCAGGCCGCCGCCACGTTCCTCGTGAAGCCCGACAGCACGGACCCGACGACGGGTGCGGCGACCAGCAGCACGTTCCTGCTGACCGACCGCCGCCTGCTCACGAGCGAGGGCGTGGCCGCCGAGGTGGCCAAGCGCCTCGGCTCGGGCCTCACCGCAGACGGGCTGCGCAGTTCCATCGGCGTGTCGACCGACAGCTCGGTGAACGCAATCACCATCGTCGCCTACGGCACGAATCCCGATCTGCCGGTGCTCATCGCCAACACCTTCGCCAACGTCTTCATCGAGACGCAGGCCAACCAGCGCACGACCGCATTGCGCACCCGGGCCGAGCAGCTGCAGGAACAGGTGAAGCAGCTCGACGACCGCATCTCGCAGCTCACCCGCGACGTGGCGAACCAGACCCAGGCCGGCACCGACACGACGGGGCTCGTCGCGGCCAAGGACGCCGCCATCCGCCAGTACTCCTCGGTGGCGGACCAGCAACAGCAGGTGCTCACCGCACTGGCCATCCAGCCCAACCTCGCCGAGCTCATCGAGCCTGCGAAGATCTCGACCCAGAAGCCCAGACCCAGCATCCCCATGCGGGGCGCACTCGGTGTCGTGCTGGGCCTGGTGCTCGGCGCGGCGGTGGCGGTGGTGCGGGAGCTGCTCGACGACAAGCTCCGCTCACCCGAGGAGGGCGCTCGTCTCGCCGACGCCAACGTGCTCGTCGAACTCCCGAAGACCAACCGCAAGTCGATGGAGGGCCTACCGGTGTTCGACGGCACGAACGGCGGGCTCGCCGAGGGCCTGCGCTCGCTGCGCACCACGGTGCAGTTCCTCGGGATCGAGCGCCCGATCCGCGCCGTAGCGGTGACGAGCCCCGAGATGGGCGACGGCAAGTCGACCGTGGCCGCCAACCTCGCCGCCGCCTACGCCATGGCCGGCAGTCGCACCCTGCTCGTGTCGGGCGACCTCCGCAAGCCGTCGCTCGACGCCCTGTTCGACGTGGCCGGCGAGCTCGGCTTCTCCGACCTGCTGTTCGACCGGGCACGATTCCGCAGCGGCCGCGGCGACCCAACCGGCACGCCCCTGGCGCCGTTGGGCGACTACCTCGTGCCGACGATGGTGCCCAACCTGTTCGTGCTGCCATCGGGCTCCCCGACGCGCAGCCCCGCCGAGCTGCTGGCCTCGGCCGGTCTCGCCGACGTGATGGCCGAGCTGACCGCCGCGGTCGACGTCGTGGTGATCGACAGCCCGCCGACCATCGTGACCGACGCCGTGATGCTGGCCCGCATGGTCGACGGCGTCCTGGTGGTGTCGTCGCTGAACCGCACGCACAAGAGCCGCCTGCGCGCCGCGGTCGACGTGCTCGAGAACGCACGCGTGAACGTGCTCGGGCTCGTGGTGAACCGCTCGAGCAAGCAACCCGAGGGCTACGGCTACTACGTCACCAACGCGCCGCTCCCCCCGGCCGAACGGACCGAGCCGGCGGAGGCGAACGCATGAGCGTCACGACCGACGACTCCGGCCTCGGCGCCCTCGCAACCGCCGAGCGCCGCACGCCGCACCTCGTC
>JANPGL010000506.1:0-4635 GCA_031423915.1 Actinomycetes bacterium
CGTCGCGCCCAGGCCCGGGGCCGCACGTCGGATCAGGCCTGGTTCACCGGCATCTTCGGCGGCTACCTGTTCGCCAACGTGTCGCTGGCGCGCGCGGTGGCCTCGCGAACCCCGGGGCTGACGACCGACGTCGTCGACGTCCAGGCGTTCGGCCTGAGCGATGCCCCGCCACACCGCAAGGGCAAAGGTGAGATCGAGGTGCGCGCGGTGGCGCGCACCACGGGTCTCATGGTCAGCTCGCTGCGGCGACCGGACGTTCGAGGCCTGGCCGCCGACCGGCGCGACGTCGCGGCGTACGTCGCGGCGTGCCCGCCGATTGCGGCCGCGTCCATCGACGAACTGCTGACCATGGCCGCCAGCGTCCGCCCGTGGACGGAACGGATGATGCGGAACCTTCTGCTGCGCAGCGCCCGCGCCGGGTTCGGGCGCTCGATCGTGGAGCGCCTGGTGGTGCGGCTGGGCGACGCCGACCTCGTCAACCGCCTGACGGCCGGGCTGGGCACGATCGAATCGGCCGAGCCGGCCCACGACCTGTGGGCACTGGGCCGCACGGTTGCCGCTGCGGCCCCGCTCGGCCGGTTGTTCGACGCCGGCACGGCCGATCTGGAGGCGCGCTTGCGCGCCGCACCCGACGCCGCCGACTTCGTCACCGCGTTCGACGCCTTCCGCGGCCGCCATGGCGCCCGGGGACCCGACGAGTGGGAGCTCTGCTCGGCGACGTGGTCGAGCGACCCGGCCCTCGCGCTCGGGATGATCGACCGGCTGCGGCACGCCCCGCCGGGACGAGACCCGTCGGCTGCCGCAGCGCGCCTGGCGGCCGAGCGTGAACCCCTGACGCGCGCCACCCGCGCCCAGCTCCCCCGTGCGGCCCGACCCGTGTTCGACCGGGCCATGCGGGCAACGGCCGACTACGCAGCCCAGCGGGAGGCGACGAAGGCGGCCTTCATGCGCGCCACCGATCCCGCCCGGCGGGCACTGGCCGAGCTCGCACGGCGCTCCGCGTTCGTCCACGACGACTTCTTCCTCCTGCGCTTCGACGAGCTCCCGGCGGCGCTGGCGTCCCCGGACCGGTTCCTGGACGAGATTGCGCAGCGGGGTGCCCGACGCGACGCCCTCCAGGAGCGGATGCCCCCGTTCTGGTTCGACGGTGCGCTCCCCGACCCGTCGACGTGGGAGATCCGACGCGAGCGTCGACGACCGGACGACACGGCCCGCGTCCTCCACGGCATGGCGGTGTGCCCCGGGCGGGCGACCGGGCCGGCGCGCATCGTCACCGACCCGTTCGACCCGCGCGGCATCGAACCCGGCGACGTGTTGGTGGCCCCGATCACCGACCCGGCCTGGACGCCGCTGTTCCTGGCAGCCGCCGGAGTGGTCGTCGACGTCGGCGCGCAGCAGAGCCACGCGGCCATCGTGGCCCGAGAGCTCGGGATACCGGCCGTGGTCAGCGCCACCGGCGCTTCGGCGACGATCCCGGACGGGGCGAGGATCACGGTGGACGGCACGGCCGGCACGGTCACCGTCCACTGACCGGTCGGGCAGGGTTGCGCGTCGACCCACCGCCGGCGTGCTTACATGGGCGGGTCCGGGCGTGCGGTCCGGGCACAGGGGGACGATCAGGGTGGACGTGCTCGGGACGCGCTCACACGCGGGCCCGCGAGGTCGTGGCCGTCGCGCATCGGTGTCCGTCATCGTCGCGCTCGTCGTCGGAGCCGTCGGCCCGGTGACGGCGTCCGTGCTGCCGGCCGCGGCATGGGTCTCCGCTCCGACGGCCGCGTACCGTGCCGTCGGCCCGGCGCGCCTCGCCGACACCCGCACCGGCGTCGGTTACCGCCGGGTCGACGAGCACACCGTGCGGGTGGCGGTGTCCGGACGCGCCGGCGTTCCGGCCGACGCCGTGGCGGTGGTGCTCACGGTGACCATGGCCGACTCGGCCGCGGATGGCTTCGTGACCGTGTGGCCCTCCGGCTGTCCCCAGCCGACGGTGTCGACCCTGAACGCCGACGGCCCCGGACAGACCGTGGCCAATGGGGCGACGGTGCTGCTCGGCGTCGACGGTGCCATCGACGTGTTCGCCTCGGTGCCGGCCGCGATCGTGGTCGACGTGGTCGGTGCGTACGTGCCGGCGGCGCGCTCGCGGGCGGGTCGGTTCGTGGCGGTTCCACCGCAGCGGCTGATCGACTCCCGCACCGGCCTCGGCCCCGTTGTCGCGGGTGGACGGCTGTCGGTGCCGCTGGGCGACACCGTGCCCGACGACGCCGCGGCGGTCGTGGTGAACCTGACCGTCGATCAGGCCCTGGGCGCCGGGTTCTGGCGGGCGTTCGGCACCGGCGCCGACGAGCCCACGGCCTCGGTGCTCAACACCGACGAGCGCGGCCAGACCAGGGCGTCGCTGACCGTCGTGCCACTGGCGGGACGCGCCTCGATCGATGTCACCGCCCAGACCGGTGGGCACGTGGTCGTCGATCTCGTGGGGTGGTTCACCGGGTCGAGCGCGCCCGACACCACCGCCGGGCTGTTCGCGCCCGCCGCGCCACGTCGGGTCATGGACACCCGCTCCGACGCCGCCCCGCTGGCCGCCGGCGGCCAGGTTCACGTCCACGTGCCGGGCGGCGTCCTGGCCGTCGTCGGGAACCTGACGAGCACCGATGGGATCGGCGGCGGCTACCTGGCGGCGCGCCCGTCGGCGGCGGCCGCCGTCACGGTGTCGTCGGTGAACTTCGGCCCGGGTCAGACCGTGGCGAACCAGGTGATCGCCGTGTCCGACGGCGGCGTCGTGGTGGAGGTGGCCGGCTCACCGACCCAGGTGGTGCTCGACCTGTCCGGCTACTTCGTCGACGGTCGCGAGGTGGCCGCCAGCGACGACCCGGGTGCCGACGCGTCGGGCCGCTACGCGCCGTCGGTCGCCGAGGTGACGGCCACGTCGGTACCGGCCGACGTGCTCGTGCCGACGACACGCGACACCATGTCGCCGGCCAACCCGATAAACGGACGGCGGGGCGGCCGTCACCCGCTGTCCGCCGAGCCCGGGTGCGTCGTCGATCCGTCGGAACCTCGACGATGCCTCGTCGCCACGCTCGATGGCCTGGGCTTCGCCGTCGCAGCCGGCAGCGCCGCCGAGCGGGAACGTCGGCTGCACCTGGCCATCGCCGTGGTGCAGTGGGACGCCGGCCTCGCCCCGACAGGAATGGGCGACCGGGCGCTGTACGAGTACCTCGGGATCTGGCCGGGCAGCGCTGCCCTCGGCGCGGACGAGGTGCGCGTCATCGGCACGTCGCAGCAGGGTCGCCCCATCGTGGCACTCCGCTACGGCTCCGGGCCGAAGGTGGCGATGGTGGTCGGCGTCACCCACGGCGACGAGGAGGCGGGTTTGCGGGTGCTCCTGCGTGCCGCCCGGACCGCCTGGCCGGCGGGCACGACCGTGTGGGTCGTGCCGACCGTGAACCCCGACGGGCTGGCGCTCGACACGCGACTGCTCGCCAACCGCGCCGACCCCAACCGGCAGGCACCTGCGCAGCGGGAGCAGGCGGCGCTGGCGGCGTTCGCCCGCGCCATCCGTCCCGTGACCTCCGTCTACTTCCACCAGAACTACGGCTGGGTCGGTGGTTCCGGCGCGTCGATGGGGCCGGCGACGGCGTACCACGCGTCGGCGCCGCTCGGGTTGCTGAACCGTAGCGGCGACTGCGCCAACGGCTTCCTGTGGTGCCCGATCGATGCCGAGGTCGGCTCGAGCTCCGTGCTCGTGGAGCTGCCCGACGTCGTGACGCCGGCGATGGTCCACGTTCACGCCCGGGCGTTGGTGGCGGCCCTGGCCGCGTAGAGCTGTCAGGCGCGGTGCTCGAACGCGTACGGCTCGAGTGTCTCCTGGGCGCGCTTGCGCCACTTGTGCCACTGGTTGCCGCCGTAATAGGCCAGGCTTCCCGGCTCGGCGCCGCCTTCGCCGTTGTAGTACGAGATGCAATCGCGCAGCGGCGCCGTGGCGGTGTCGGCCTCACGGCAGTGCAGCGCGTAGGCCTCCTCGGGCTCCTTCAGGACGTCGACGAGGTCGGCGTCCTGCTCGCGCATCGTGGTGAGCATCCACACGATGTAGTCGGCGTGCGAGTCGATGGCGTCGGTGAAGTTGAAGCTGCCGCCACCACCCTGCGGGCCGGTGACGATGAACAGGTTCGGGAACCCGTGCGTGTGGATGCCGAGGAAGGTGCGGGTCCCCTCGCTCTTCCACTTCTCGCTCAGGGTCTGGCCGTTGCGGCCCGTGATCATGTTGAACGTCGACGTCGCCATCCACTGGAACCCGGTGGCATAGATCAACACATCGAGCGGATACTCGACCCCGTCGTGGACGACGCCGTTCTCATTGATCTTGGTCACGCCGAGCGACGCCGTGTCGACGAGCGTGACGTTCGGCTTGTTGAAGGTCGGCAGGTACTCGTCGTGGAACGTCGGGCGCTTGCAGCCGTAGGGGTAGTACGGCTTGAGCGAGGCGGCCGTCTTCGGATCGGTGACGATCGCGTCGACCCTGGCGCGGATCTGTTCCATGATCCGGAAGTTGGTCTCCAGCTGCTTCTCGATCAACTCGGCGGCGGTGAGCTCGCGCGCGTGCTGCTTGCGCTCCTTGAAATCGGCCACCCGGCCGGC
>JANPGL010000507.1:0-4222 GCA_031423915.1 Actinomycetes bacterium
TGAGCGAGCACGTGCCGCAGATGCCCTCGCGGCAGTCGTGGTCGAACGTGATCGGCTCCTTGCCGTCCATGGTGAGGCGCTCGTTGACGACGTCGAGCATCTCGAGGAACGACATGTCGTCCTTGATGCCGTGGGCTTCGATCGTGTCGAAGTGGCCGTCGTCGGCGGGTCCGTTCTGGCGCCAGACCCGGAGTGTGAGGTTGAGGATCGTCGACATGGCTGCTCAGGACCTCACTTGTAGGAGCGCACCGCGAGGTGCACGCTTTCGAACTCGAGCGGCTCACGGTTCTCGATCGACGAACCGGCGTCGCCGCCCCACTCCCAGGCGGTGACGTGGGCGAAGTGCTCGTCGTCGCGCTTGGCCTCGCCGTCGTCGTACTGGTGCTCGGCCCGGAAGTGGCCGCCGCAGCTCTCCTCGCGGACCAGCGCGTCCTTGCACATCAGCTGGGCCAGCTCGAAGAAGTCGTCGACCCGACCGGCGCGCTCGAGGCTCTGGTTGAGCGTGGCGCCACTGCCCGGCACCCGCACGTCCTTGCGGAACTCCTCGTGCAGCGCCGGGATCTCGCTGAGCGCCTTCTCCAGGCCCGTCTGGGTGCGCTCCATGCCGCAGTAGTCCCACACGATCTTGCCGAGCTCGCGGTGGAACCAGTCGACCGAGCGGGTGCCCTTGGTGGCCAGGTAGCCGTCGTAGCGAGCCGTCACTTCGGCCTCGGCCGCCTGGAACGCCGGGTGGTCGGTGGGCACCACGGCCTTGCCGAGCCGACCGGCCAGATAGTTGGCGATGGTCGCAGGGAGCACGAAGTAGCCGTCGGCCAGGCCCTGCATGAGCGCCGAGGCACCCAGGCGGTTGGCGCCGTGGTCCGAGAAGTTGGCCTCCCCGGCGGCGTACAGCCCGGGGATGGTGGTCATCAGCTCGTAGTCGACCCACACACCGCCCATCGTGTAGTGGACGGCGGGGTAGATGCGCATCGGCACCTCGTACGGGTTCTCGTCCGTGATGCGGTCGTACATCTCGAACAGGTTCCCGTAGCGCTCCTCGATGACGTCCTTGCCGAGGCGCTTGATGGCCGGGCCGAAGTCGAGGTACACGCCGTTCTTGAGCGGGCCGACGCCCTTGCCCTTGTCGCACTCGACCTTGGCGGCCCGGCTGGCGATGTCGCGGGGGGCCAGGTTGCCGAAGCTCGGGTACCGACGCTCGAGGTAGTAGTCGCGCTCGCCCTCGGGGATCTGGTCGGGGCGGCGTGGGTCGTCCATCTTCTCGGGCACCCAGATGCGGCCGTCGTTGCGCAGCGACTCCGACATGAGCGTCAGCTTCGACTGGAACTCGTCGGACTGGGGGATGCACGTCGGGTGGATCTGCGTGTAGCAGGGGTTGGCGAACGCGGCGCCCCGGCGGTGGGCGCGCCACGCCGCGGTGACGTTGCAGGCCATGGCGTTGGTCGACAGGAAGAACACGTTGCCGTAGCCGCCGGTGGCCAGCACGACGGCGTGCGCCGAGTGCGACGTGACGGCGCCGTTGACGAGGTCGCGGGTGACGATGCCGGCGGCCTCGCCGTCGACCACCACGACGTCGAGCAGCTCGCTGCGGTTGTACAGCTGCACCGTGCCCAGCCCCACCTGGCGCGCCAGCGCCTGGTAGGCGCCGAGCAGGAGCTGCTGACCGGTCTGGCCCCGGGCGTAGAAGGTGCGCGACACCTGGGCGCCGCCGAACGACCGGTTGTCGAGCAACCCGCCGTACTCGCGGGCGAACGGCACGCCCTGGGCGACGCACTGGTCGATGATGTCGACCGAGACCTCGGCCAGGCGATGCACGTTGGCCTCGCGGGACCGGAAGTCGCCGCCCTTGATGGTGTCGTCGAAGAGGCGGTGGACGCTGTCGCCGTCACCCCGGTAGTTCTTCGCCCCGTTGATGCCGCCCTGTGCGGCGATGGAATGGGCCCGGCGGGGCGAATCGTGGAACGTGAAGGCCTTCACGTTGTAGCCCATCTCGCCCAAGGTGGCCGCGGCCGACGCGCCGGCCAGGCCGGTGCCCACGACGATGATGTCGTAGCGCCGACGGTTCGCCGGGTTCACGAGCTTGGCGTTGAACTTGTAGCTCTCCCACTTGTCCTCGATGGGACCGGCGGGGATCTTGGAGTCGAGGAGCATGGCTCAGGCCGCCTTGTACTTGAGGAGGTCGGTGACCCAGGCGATCACGAACGACAGGTTGCCGATGACGATCAGGGCGGCGAAGCCGGTGGCGAACACCCGGCGGGCCTTGTTGAAGCGGGGGTTGTTGAGCCCGAGGCTCTGGAACATCGACCAGGCGCCGTGGAACAGGTGCACGCCGAGCGCCAGGTTGCCCACGACGTAGACGATCGCGATGGGGATGCGGGTGAGCGAGGCGTGCAGGTTGCGCATCACCTCGCCCCGGACGAACCCGGGGTTGAAGAAGCCCCACGTGAGGTCGCCGAGGTGGAACAGCAGGTACAGCGCGAACACCACGCCCGTGATCCGCATCGTCCGGCTGGCGAACGAGGCGGCCACGTAGTCGCGCTGGCTCTGGTACTTGATGGGCCGGGCCTTGGCGTTCATCCGGGTGAGGGCGACCGCGGCCTGGATGTGGAGCGCGAAGGCGCCGACCAGGCCCAGGCGCAGCAGCCACAGGGTCACGGTGCGGGGCAGGATCGGCACGAGCAGCTGGCGCAGGAACTCGCCGTACTCGTCGATGTGGTACACCCCGGCCGACGTGCGGCCCAGGTACATCTTCAAGTTCCCGATCATGTGGAAGAACACGAAGCCGAGAAGCATCACGCCGGTGAGCGCCATGATCCACTTCTTGGCGACCGCGGACCTCCAGAACTCCACCACGAACGGCGCCTTGCGGCGGGCCGGCTTGACGGCCGTACCCGACACGGGTCCCCGTGCTCTCATCACCTGCGGCTGTGCCATTCGGCCGGCCTCCCGTTGCCCCTGAGTCAGCATTGGGCCCCGGGTGATCCCGGCGCCGCCGACGAACGTACTCCCAGGTCACGTCCGGAGCCGAACCAACCGGTCGTGCCCGGTGACACGGCCCGCACGCAGGGGCGTCGGCCGCGGTGCAGACGAGGTCTTGAACGGCCAGGCCTCGTGGTCGGACCTCGACGGCCGACGTTGGTCGGGTGAGTCGACCGGCGCGCACCTGGAGGGAGCACCGAGCGGCCGCCGCGGCCGTCCGCGCGCTCGCCCTCGGGCTGCCTGCGCTGGCGTCCGGCGCCGCCGCCGTGGCGGCCCTCCACCTCCTGCCGCCGCCCACCACGCTGGTCTGGGCGCTCGGCCGCCTGGCGCTGGTGCTGGCCGGCACCACGGCCGTGATGCTCGCCGTCCGGGTGGTCACCCGGCGCCTGCTGCCCCTCAGCATGCTGCTGTCGCTCTCGCTCGCCTTCCCGGACGAGACCCCCAAGCGCCTCCGGGTGGCCCTGCGCGCGCCGAGCGCCCGCCGCCTGTACGCCGAGGTGGCGGCGGCCAGCGCCACCGACGCGGACGCCGACCGGGCGGAAGCCGTCTCCCGGGTCGTCGGGCTCGTCGCCGCCATCAGCTCCCACCACCGCCTCACCCGGGGGCACTCCGAGCGGGTGCGTGCCTACGCCGACCTGCTGGCGGTCGAGCTGGAGCTGGGCGCGCACGAGCGCGACCTGGTCCGCTGGGCGGCGCTGCTCCACGATCTCGGCAAGCTCACGGTGCCGACGGCCATCCTCGACAAACCAGGGCGACCCGACGAGGGCGAGTGGCGCATCCTGGCCGGTCACCCGGCGGCGAGCGCCCGCCTGGCGGCTCCCCTGCGATCGTGGATGGGCGAGTGGTGGTTCGGCATCGGCCAGCACCACGAGCGGTGGGACGGCACCGGGTACCCCGAGGGCCTCTGCGGTGCGGCGATCTCGCTGGCGGGGCGAATCGTGGCCGTCGCCGACGCGTTCGAGACCATGACCGCGGTGCGGTCCTACAAGCGCCCGATGTCCATCGCCGACGCTCGCCGTGAGCTCGTGGACTCGGCTGGCACGCACTTCGACCCTGCGGTGGTGCGGGCCTTCCTGAACATCGGCCTCGGGCGACTGCACCGCGCCGCCGGTCTCGGCTCGTGGCTGCCGTTGCCGCTCATCGCCGGTCTGGCCCCGTTGCGTGGTCTGGCCGGCCTCGGCCATACCGCGCTGACGGCGGCGTCGGCCGCCGCCGTCGTGGCCGGCGGGATCCTGGCCAGCCCGGC
>JANPGL010000508.1:0-18299 GCA_031423915.1 Actinomycetes bacterium
GGCGCTCACCGTCGCATCCGTAGCGGTGGCGCCCATGCCCGCCCGGCGATAGGCGAGAAAGACCGGTGTGGCGAGCACGATGCCAAGGCCCACCTCCTTGCTGCCCACCGCCAGCAGGAAGCACGCCACGAGGGCCACCAGCCAGCGTCGCCGTCGGTCGTCGGCGTAGCGCGCCGCCGCCAGGCAGCCCGCCAGCACGAAGATGGCGACCATGGCGTCGCTGCGCTCGCTGATGTAGACGACCGTGGCCGCGTTGGCGGGGATGGCGGCGAAGACCGCGGCACCGGCGAAGGCGGCCCAACGCGGCACGGTGGTTCGGCGGAGCACGCGGAACACCATGACCACGGCGAGGGCGTGGAGCGCGATGTTCGTGACGTGGTACCCGGCCGACCGGTAGCCCCACAGCGCCCAGTCGAACGCAAAGGTGACCACCACGAGCGGCCGGAAGTACACGGGTTCCAGCCCGAGGGGGTCGAACGGGCCGTGGAACGTGCCGATGACCTCGTGCCACGTCCACGGGCGCGCATGGTGCTGATCGTCGAGGTAGAGGCCGTAGCCGATGGTCCTCGCGTACAAGGCCACCACGAGCAGCACGAGCACCAGGGCCAGCAGGCGATCGGCCCGACGACCCGGTAGCCGCGACCATCGCGTGCCACCGTCCGTGGTCTCGCTCCCAGCCCCGAGCGAGCCAGGCACCCCTCTTGCCATGGGTTCCGGTCTACCACCCGACCGATCCGCACGCCCGGGCTCGCCTGGGGTCCAGACCCGAGCTTGAGCGGCGGCAGCCGAAGCCCCTCGCCGTCGCGGCCAGACGAACGTGCTCCGTGGCGCCTACGGTCGGGGCCGGTGGACCGGGACGCGGAGGTGGCCGGGATGCTGCGACGGCGGCGAACGGACGGACGCATGACCGCGGGACGAAACGCGGCTCGACGCACGACGGCCGGGGTCGCGGCCGTCGTGTCCGGCCTGATCGGGCTGGGGTTGGTGACCGCGGCGATGCCGGCGGCCGCCGACGCGCGACAGCCCGACCGGGTGCTCGACACGCGCGGCGGGGTCGGCGCCACCCGCGGGCGGCTGGTGCCGGGCGTCGTGCTCCAACTTCCGGTCGACGCGGCGCGAGCCGCCGGCGCGAGCTCGGTGTCCCTGAACCTCACGGCCACCGACGCCGTCGGGCCGGGCTTCGTCACCGCTTGGCCGTGTGGTCAGCCCGCACCGGCCACGTCGATCCTGAACTACGTGCCGGGCCGGGTCGTCGCCAATCACGCCATGGTGGGCATCGGTCCCGGTGGGGTGTGCCTCGCCGCGTCCCAGCCCGTGCACCTCGTCGGCGATCTCATGGGCTGGTTCACCGACGCCGACTACCGCGGTGCGTCGCCGACCAGGCTGCTCGACACCCGCGCCACCGGTGATCCCCTGGTCGCCGGGGCGGAGCGACGGCTGTCCGTCGCCCGCGCCCAGGGGTACTCGGCCGGTGCCGGCGCCGTGGCGCTCAACGTCACCGTCGTGACCCCGGCCGCTGACGGGTTCGCGGTCGCCTACCCCTGTGGGCCACGGCCGCTGGCGTCGACGGTGAACTTCCGGGCCGGCGAGATCGTGGCCAACTTCACGCTCGTGTCGCTCACCGGGTCCGAGGTGTGCCTGTCGAGCAACGTTGCCGTCGAGGTCGTCGTCGACGCGTTCGGGTGGTCGTCGAACGCGACGGGTGTCCGGCTCGGTGCGCCTTCGCGCCTGCTCGACACTCGTGACGGCACGGGTTGGCGCTACGGCGCGGCCACGGCCGCCGGACCCGTGACGTTGCGCGTCGCGGGAAGGGGCACGGTCCCGAACGACGCCGCCGCGGTGCTGCTCACGCTGACGGCCACCGGTGGCGGCGCCGACGGGTTCGTGACCGCGTGGCCGTGCGACCGGCCCCGGCCGCTGGCGTCGGTGCTGAACCTGCGGCCGGGCTACCTCGGTTCGAACCTGGCGTACGTGCCCCTCTCGGCCGTCGACGGCACGGTGTGCCTGTTCGCCTCGTCGACCGTCCACCTGGTGGCCGACGCCGTCGGCTGGGAGACCGGTGGCCCTACCCGGGCGGCACCCCCACCCGACGGTGCACGCTTCGGCACCCTCCCACCCGGCAGCGCTCTGCCCGACGAGGACGCCTGTGCCGCCGCCGTGCGCCCTGCGCCCGAGATCCGTGCCCTGAACGGCGGCCCGAACCACACCCGGGGCACGCGGCCGAACACCGTCTACCCGAGGGTGACCGGCAACTTCACCGGCACGACCGACGAGATCCTCCAGTGGGCGGCGTGCAAGTGGGGCATCGACGAGGACGTGGTGCGCGCGCAGATCGTCCAGGAGTCGTGGTGGCGCACGAGCACCGTGGGCGACAACGGCGAGTCGTTCGGCCTCGGCCAGGTGCGCGTGGGCTTCCACGACAGCGCCTTCGTCGACGACAACGCCAAGCGGTCGACCGCCTACAACGTCGACTACACCTACGCCCACTGGCGCGCGTGCTTCGAGGGTCGGTTCACCTGGCTCAACGACCGTGAGCGCGGCGGCACGTACGCCGCCGGCGATGTGTGGGGGTGCGTCGGCTTCTGGTTCTCGGGCCTGTGGCACGTCCCGCGCGCCGACCAGTACATCGCCTCGGTCCAGGACTTCCTGGCTCGCCGGTACTGGGGTGATCCGGCCTTCCTCGACGCCCCGCCTTGACGCTCGCGCCGCCTAGCCTGGCGCGTCGTGAGCGGCTCACCCGAAGTCGATCGGCCGATCGGCATGTTCGACTCGGGCTTCGGCGGCCTCACGGTGGCCCGCGCGGTCATCGACCTGCTCCCTCACGAAGACCTGGTCTACCTGGGCGACACCGGCCGCTACCCGTACGGCTCCAAGCCGCTGGCCGAGGTGGCCGGGTACGCCCGCCAGATCGCCTGGTCGCTCGTGAAGGACTACGGCGTGAAGATGCTCGTGGTGGCCTGCAACACCGCGGCGGCGGCGCTTCCCCTCCCGGAGCTCGCCGCCGAGCTGCCCGTACCGGTCGTCGGCGTGATCGAGCCGGGGGCGCGCTCGCTCGTGGGGGCCACGCGGACCGGTCGTGTCGGCGTCATCGGCACCGTCGGCACGGTGCGGTCGGGGGCGTACCAGCACGCCGTCGCCGAGGCGGCCGAGGATCGCGGCGCCGACGCGGTCGCGCTCACGTGTGCGGCGTGCCCGGGCTTCGTCGAGTTCGTGGAGCGGGGCCAGGTCACCGGCGACGAGATCACCGTGCTGGCCGAGCGCCTGCTCGCCCCGGGGGTCGACGCCGGCATCGACACCCTGCTGCTCGGCTGCACCCACTACCCGGTCCTCGCCCGCGTCCTCAGTGACGTGATGGGGCCAGAGGTCGTGCTCGTCTCCTCGGCCGAGGAGACGGCGTTCGAGCTGGCCGCCACGCTGGACCGCACCGGCCTGCGCCGGCCGCCGCGGGCTGGGGCCGCCCGCCATCGCTTCTGCTCCACCGGCGACGTGCGGGTGTTCGCCGAGCTCGGCGGCCGCCTGCTCGGCCCGGAGCTCGACGCCGCCGAGGCGGTGTCGTTCGACGACCCGACTACGGTGGACCGGCCCACCACCTGAGGAGCCGCCATGACCCGATCCGACGGACGCGCCGACGACCAGCTGCGGCCGGTCTCGTTCGAGCGCGATCCCACCGAGATGGCCGCCGGCAGCTGCCTCGTCACGTTCGGCCGCACCCGCGTGCTGTGCACCGCGTCGATCGACCCCGACGTGCCCCGCTGGATGAAGGGGAAGGGCAAGGGCTGGGTCACGGCCGAGTACTCGATGCTGCCGGGCGCCTCGCCCGAGCGCATCGACCGCGAGGCGGCCAAGGGCAAGCAGCAGGGCCGGACCATCGAGATCCAGCGGCTCATCGGCCGCAGCCTGCGCGCCGCCTGCGACATGGTGGCGTTGGGGGAGCGGCAGGTCATCGTCGACTGCGACGTGCTCCAGGCCGACGGCGGTACCCGAACGGCGTCGATCTGCGGCGGGTACCTGGCGCTCCACGACGCGCTGGCCCGCCTGGTGAACGCCAAGGAGATCAAGACCAACCCGCTGCACAGCCGCTGCGCCGCCATCAGCGTGGGCATGGTGGACGGCGCGCCCGTGCTCGACCTGCCGTACATCGAGGACAGCCGCGCCGAGGTCGACATGAACGTGGTGATGCTGGCGGGCGGCGACGACGTGGGCCGGTTCGTCGAGGTCCAGGGCACGGCCGAGGGCCAGTCGTTCAGCCGTGGCGAGCTCGACTCGATGCTGCTGCTGGCCGAGCTCGGCCTGTCGGAGATCTTCGCCCTCCAGGCCGAATACACGGCCGCCGCGCCGGCGCCCCGGCCGCTCGGTCGGTGAGGCTCGTCTGCGCCTCGGCCAACCCCGACAAGGTGGCCGAGATCGCCGAGATCCTCGCCGCCGTGGGCGTGGAGCTGCAGCCCCGGCCGGCGCACGTGCCCGACGTGGTCGAGGACGCCGGCACCCTGGCGGGCAACGCCCGGCTGAAGGCCGCCGCCATCGCCGCAGCCGCCGGCCTGCCGGCGGTGGCCGACGACACCGGCCTGTTCGTCGACGTGCTCGACGGAGGGCCGGGCGTCGAGACCGCCTACTTCGCCGGGCCGCACGCCACGTACGCCGAGAACCGGGCCAAGATGCTGCGGGAGCTGGCCGGCGTGCCGCTCGAGCGGCGCAAGGCCCAGTTCCGCACCGTCGCCATGGTCGTGTGGCCCGACGGGCGCGAGCTGGCGGTCGAGGGCGTGTGCGCCGGTCGCATCGCCGAGGCCGAGATCGGTGACATCGGGTTCGGCTACGATCCGCTGTTCGTGCCCGACGAGGGCGACGGGCGTACGTTCGCGCAGATGGGTACCGAGCAGAAGCACGCCATGTCGCACCGGGGTCGGGCGTTCCGGGCCCTCGCCGGCGCACTGCAGGGCGCGTCGTGAGCGGCCCGACGAAGGTGCCGGCGCCGTGGCGGCTCACCGCCCGGAACCTTGCGGCCCACGCGGGCAACCCGATCCACACCGACGCCGGCGCGCAGGCGGCCGGCTACCCGTCGGCCCTCGTGGCCGGGGTGACCGTGCACGCCTGGCTCACGCACCCGGCCGTGGTGGCGTGGGGCGACGACTGGCGCCGGTGGGGCGGTGGCTCCGTGCGGTTCCGCCGGCCCGTGTTCGACCGCGAAGAGGTCACGTGCGTGGCCGCCCCCGACGACGAGCCGGGCACGCTGCGCATCGAGGCCCGTGGCGGTGCCGACCCGGCCGCGAGAGCCGTCCTGGTGGCGCTGCCGCCCGACGCGTCGATCGTGGCGCCGGCGCCGTTCCCGGTGGTGCCCCGTCACGACCGCTTCGAGGCCGACGCGGCCGTGCTGTCGGCCGTCGAGGCGCTCGGCTCGATCGACGCCGAACTCGACGGGGCCTGGGGCGCGGCCTACGCCGCCGAGTCGGGCGACGACCTCGACGCGTACGCCGACGGGCGGACCGTGCACCCCGGCGTCTACCTGGAGGCGGCCCACCTGGCGCTGACCCGCAACATCGGACTGCCGGCGTGGATCCACACGGCGAGCACCTATCGGCATCACGGCGCACTGCTGCCGGTCGGCACCGTGGTGAGCGTGCGCAGTCGGGTGGTGGAGGCCGCCGTCGTGAAGGGGCGGGACGAGATCCGGCTCGACGTGCAGCTCGTGGTCGACGATCGGGTGGCGGTGTCGGTCGACCATCGGGCCATCGTCCGCCTGCCGGGCTGAGGGTTCGCTTCGGCGTGCCAGCCGAACTGGGCGTGACCACCGCTACAGTCCGGCGCCATGTCTGACATCCCCGCCTCCATCGACGCCGCCACCGCCGAGTGGCTCACCGACGTGCTCCACACCTCGGGTGTGCTGCCCGCTGCCGGCCGGGTGGCCAGCCGCAAGACGGTCCAGATCGGTCAGGGCGTGGGCCTCATGGGCGACATCTTCCGGGCCGAGCTGACGTTCGACGGCCCGAGGGGAGACGCCCCCGATTCGGTGGTCGTGAAGCTGCCGTCGGCATTCGAAGCGAACCGCGCCCAGGGCATCGCCCTCGGCATGTACGAGGCCGAGGTCCGCTTCTACGCCGAGCTCGGCCCGCGCACACCGAGCGGCCTGCCGGCGATCCACCGCTCGGCCATCGTCCCCGGTACCGCCGACTTCGTGATCGTGATGGAGGACCTCGGCCACCTCTCGCAGGTCGACCAGACCCAGGGCATGAGCGTCGATCAGGCCTTCGCTGCCGTGAAGGTGCTCGCCGAGGTCCATGCCGCCTGGTGGGGCAAGGTGCAGACGCCACAGCTCGAGTGGATCCCGAGCATGGTGCACGACCGGATCCGCATGGTCGACGGCATGCTGCCCCAGGTGTGGCCGGGGTTCGCGGCCACCTTCGCCGCCGCCCTGTCGCCCGAGGCCGTGGCGCTCGGTGAGCGGTTCAGCCGGAGCTACTTCCACCTGCAGGAGGGCTTCGTGAGCCGGCCGTGGACGCTGGCGCACCAGGACTACCGCGTCGAGAACATGCTGTTCGGTGATCCGGCGCGCGACGAGGTGGTCGTCATCGACTGGCAGGGCATCGGCCGGGGGCCCGGCGCGTACGACGTGGCCTACGTGCTCGGCGGGTCGCTGCCGATCGAAGACCGCCGCGCCCACGAGCGCGAGCTGGTGGCCGCCTATCACGAGCGCTTGACCGCGAGCGGCGTCGACTACCCCGCGGACGCCGTGTGGGAGGACTACTGCTACGCCCACGCCCTGGGTGGCCTGGCCACGACGCTGTTCGCCGGGGCCACGCTCGACCTGTCGAACGAGCGCGGCAAGGCGCTGATCACGTCGATGGCGCAGCGGCACTTCACCGCCGCGCTCGACCACGACTGCGGCCGCCTGATGAAGCCCTGACGCTCGGCCGGAGAGGGCGAGCCGGTCAGCCCACGGCGACCGGTTCCGACGCCACGACCTTGGCGGCGCGGAGGCGGGTGACGTCGTCGCCGTGGCCGAGCTCGACCAGCAGGCGATCGGTGTGGGCGGCGGCGAGCACACCGGGGGCGGACGCCCGCGTGCCGCCGGTGTCGAGCACGATCGGGCCCCAGCGGCGGTGTTCGCCGAAGCGGGCGTGCGTGGTCTCGGGGCTGAAGCCGTTGTCGACCATCTGCGGGTGCGTCGAGAAGAAGATGCCGGGCGTGGCGGCGTCGGCGCGCACCAGCCCGATCCGAGCGGCGACGCCGACCGCCTCCCACTCGTCGGCCGGGCGCGACGCGAACAGCGTGGTGAGCTCGACGTCGTCGAAGGCGAGGTCGGGTCGGCCGACTGCCGTCGCGAACCGGGCGCGCTCGGCCTCGCTGCCCAGCCCGAGGAACACCCAGCTCTCCGCGGCGGCGCGGTAGAGCCGGTAGGTGGCCGCCAGGCCGAGCAGCTCGGCGTCGGGCATCACCCGGGCCGGCTTTCCGGCGTAGGCCAGCGCGTCGTCGGCGTTGGCGTACAGGTTGGCCGTCAGCATGTTCACGTACACGGCCTGCCCCTCGCCGGTGCGCTCCCGGTGGAACAGGGCCAGCAGGGTGGCCGATGCGGCGACGACCGAGGTGTTCGGATCGGGGTTCGACTCGTTGGCCCGGATGAGCTGGCGGGCGATCTCGCGCACGTCGGCCAACGTGTCGCACGGCGCCGTCAGCGCGGCACCGGCCTGGTAGCCGGCACCGCCCATGGCTGCGCCGGCGCACGGGTGGGTGGCGGGCCGCGGGGCACTCGGGCTGTGGCGGCCGTACCCGGCGATCGACACCCACACCAGGCCCGGATGGACGGCGCGCAGGTCGGCCTCGCCGAGCCCGAGCCGGTCGGCCACGCCGGGCCGGTAGTTGTGCACGAGCACGTCGGCCCGTAGCGCCAGCTCGCGGGCCACGGCTCGGCCCTCGGGCTTCTTCAGGTCGATGCAGATCGACTCCTTGCCCGCCGTCGTCTTGGCGGCCGGCGCACCACCGGGCACGAGGTGCCGGTAGGGGTCGCCGTCGAGCACCTCGACGCGGATGACCCGCGCTCCGAGGTCGGCCAGCAACGAGGTCGACAAGGGCGCGGCGATGATCGTGGCGAACTCGACGACGGTGATGCCGGCGAGCGGTGCACCCGACGACGCCACCACGAGTGGCGCGGTCGGCGGCGGAGCGGCGGGCAGCGACGACAGCACCTCGTCGGTGTGCTCGCCGACGGTCGGGGCGGGCCGTCCCACCCGGGCGGGCGTCGACGTCAGCTCGGCCAGACCGCCGACCGTGCGCACGGTGCCCACGCTCGGGTCGACGAGCTCGACGATGTCACCGTTGTCCACCACGTCGGGGTGGCCGAGCGCCTCGGCCGTGGTGCCGAAGACCTCGGCGGCCACGTTGCCGTTCTGGCGGAAGATCGCCATCCACTCGTCGGCCGTCTTCGTGAGCGCACGTTCCAGGATGAGGTCGCGCGCCACCTCGATCGCCTCGGGCGACCAGTGCGCCGGCGACTCGACGAACCGGTCGTCGGCCAGCAGGTCGCCGAGCAGGTCCATGGCGTCGAGGCATGCCATCAGGAGGTGCTCGAGCAGGTTGCCGCACTGGATCCAACGGCCGTCGGCGGTGCGGATCGGGTGGTAGTTCAGGGTGGGCAGGTCCCCGCCCATGGCGGTCACGTTGGGCAGCGAGAGCCCTTGGCGCGCCGCTACTTCGACGACGAGCAGCTCCATGAGGTCGTACGGCAGCAAGCCCTGCACGAGGCTCGTCTCGACGCGTTGCGCGCCCACCTCGCCTCGCTGGCGGGCGATGAGCGCCGCGACGATTCCCTGCACCGCACCCTGGGCCGCCACGTGGGCGGTGACGGGCAGGGCCGAGAACACCGGCCCACCGCGACGCAGCTGCCGCTCGAACGCCAGCATGCGCCCACCGCGTGCCGCCACCACGCCGTCGTAGCCCGGCACCTCGGCGAGCGGCCCGGTCGGGCCCCAACCGGTGATCGAGCAGTGCACCAGCCCCGGTCGACGCGCCGCCGCGGCCTCGAACCCCACGCCCCAGCGGTCGGCTCGCGACGGCGGGCCCGCCAGGACGAGAACGTCGGCCGTGGCGACGAGGTCGTGCAGCCGGTCGAGGTCGTGCGCCGCCGTGAGGTCGAGTGCCACGCTGCGCTTGCCGCGCAGCCACAGCGGGCTCGATGGCAGCGAACGGAAACGGTCACCGCCCGGCGGCTCCACCTTCACGACGTCGGCCCCGAAGTCGGCGAGCACCATCGTCGCCAGGCCCCCGACAGGACCGCTCGTGAGATCGACCACCCGGATGCCCTGCAGCGCGTCCCCCATGGCGGCCGACCGTAGCGCCGCGGCCGCGAGCCGCCCGCAACGTCGAGCGCGTCAGTCGTTGGGCCAGACGATGCGATACGTGCCGCGCAGGCTGCGCAGCGAGTCGCCGTCGATGTCGAAGCCGAGGACGGCGCTGTGCGTCGCCTCCCGCCAGCCGTCGATGCCGGCGGCGTGCAGCACGACGGTGCGCGACACCAGGTCGATCTCGAGGTGCTCGCGGACGCGCCAGCGACCGTAGAAGTCGAGCCGTTCGTCGCGGCCCTGGCCGTCGTCGTCGACCACGTCGACCACCAACTCGGCCGTCGACAGCGTCGCCGTCGTCGTGCGGGGCGTGTTGACGTCGTAGACGACGACGGACGCCACGCGACACTCCCGACCCGGCAAGCCGATGGCGCACGGCGCGCTGGTGCACATGCCGAGCGACTCGGCCAGCGGCAGCACGGAGGCCACGATGCGGGCCGCCACCTCGCCCCGCTCGGGGCTCGGTGGCGCGCTGAGGCGCAGGACCTCGTCGTTCCACTCGTCGGCGGCGGTGAGCCCGGTGGTGCGTCGACGGGCGAGGCCGTCGATGAGCTCGGGGACCGTTCGGGTGGAGGCGAGGATCTTGACCATCGCCACCGACCGTGGCGGCCGATCGGCGGTGTCGGCCCCAACGGCGCGGCGGCTCACCAGCCGCGCAGGTCGATGGCCCAGCGTTCGACCACCTCGTCGTCGCGCACCAGCCACACCTGCTCGTGCAGGGCCACCGTCGGGTCGCAGTGAGCAGGTACGACGCGCACCCGCTCACCCACGCGCGGCCGCGCCGCCCCGTCGTCGGCGGCGAACGTGACGTGCTCGTCCGAACAGAAGTGCACGGTGGCTCCGTCGATCGACGGGTTGCCGTGGTCCATGCCGAGCGCCTTCAGCCCCACGTCGGCCACCGACCACCGGGGCGACACCGAGACGACCGTGCCGACCACGAACAAGGCTTGCACGAACGGCAGCCCGAGCCGGGCGTAGTGGGTGTCCATGAGCGCGTAGCTCCGGCCTGGATCTCGGTGACGCGGGCGTCGTGGAGGTCGTACGTGCCGGTGCCACCGGTCGACACGATGTCGCCGCCGACCTCCGCGTGGGCGGCCACCAGGGACTCGACGCTGCGTTCGAGCTTGGCGGCGCGCTCGGCCCGATCGACGACCCCCATCAGGTGGCCCTCGTATCCCATGACGCCGCGCACCGTGAGCCCGGCGCGGCGGGCGAGGTCGGCCAGGCGGCCGGCGTCGCCCGGAGCGCACCCGCAGCGCGGCAGGCCGACGTTCACGTCGACCAGCACGTCACGCAGGCCGGCGGCGGCCGCGGCGGCCACCGTCTCGGGCGAGTCGACGGCGATGGTGACGCGCACCCGCTGGGCCGCCTCGGCCAGCATGCGCAGGCGGGCCGGGTCGACGACCTCGTTGGCCACCAGCAGGTCCCCGCCGACGCCGGCCGCCGCCAGCCCGGCGGCTTCCCGCGGCGTGGCGCACGTGAACGTGGTGTGCCCGTGGCGGGCCTGCTCGGCGGCCAGCGCCGTGCACTTGTGGGCCTTCACGTGCGGCCGCAGCCGGCCGGCCGGGCACGCGGCGGCCATGGTGGCGAGGTTGGCCTCGAGCGCGTCGGCGTCGAGCACGAGGGCGGGGGTGGGGAGGTCGGCGACGTGCACCGGACCGTTGTAGCGGGCGCGGGGGCGTAACCCGACACGATCGGTGGTAGAACGACCGGACGGCCGGACGCAGAGGGGGCGCCATGGGCGAACACGACCTGGTCATCCGTGGGGGCACCGTGGTGGACGGCACCGGCGCGCCCAGACGCACCGCGGACGTCGCCATCGACGGCGACCGCATCACCGAGGTGGGCCGCGTCGACGGCACCGGCCGGCGGGAGGTCCGCGCCGACGGGCTGCTCGTCACGCCCGGTTTCGTCGACATCCACACGCACTACGACGGCCAGGCGGCGTGGGACGACCACCTCACCCCGTCGGCCCAGCACGGCGTCACCACGGTCGTGATGACCAACTGCGGCGTGGGCTTCGCCCCGGTCTTCCCGCACCACCGCGACCGGCTGATCGAGCTGATGGAGGGTGTGGAGGACATCCCCGGCACGGCCCTGCACGAGGGCCTTCCCTGGACGTGGCAGTCGCTGCCCGAGTACCTCGACGCGCTCGAGACGCGCCGCCACGACGTCGACCTGGCGGCGCAGGTGCCGCACAGAGCGCTGCGCCTGCACGTGATGGGCGAGCGCGGCGCCGACCACGACGAGCGCCCCACCGGCGCCGAGATCGCCGAGATGGGCCGCCTCGCGGCCGAAGGCGTGGCCGCCGGCGCGCTCGGGTTCACGACGTCGCGCACACGGAACCACCGGTCGTCGAAGGGCGAGCTGACGCCGTCGCTCACCGCCGATGCCGACGAGCTCGTCGGCATCGCCCAGGCGCTCGGTCGGCTCGGAGCCGGTGTGCTCCAGGTGGTCAGCGACTTCCGCGACGTCGAGGCCGAGACCGGTCTGCTGCGGGCCATGGCGGCCGGCAGCGGCCGTCCCCTGTCGGTGTCGCTGGCCGCGGCGTCGAAGGGCGGCGACACCTACCGCCGGGTGCTCGACGCCATCAGCGCCATGAACGCCGACGGCCTGCGCGTACGGGCCCAGGTGGCCGCCCGCGGCATCGGCATCCTCCTCGGTCTCCAGGCCACGCTGAACCCGTTCTCGCGGTGCCCGTCGTACCGCCAGGTGTCGTCGCTGCCGCTGGTCGAGCGGCTCGTGGCCCTGCGCGAGCCGACGCGGCGCACGGCCATCCTCACCGAGTGGGAGACGCATCCCCTGCCCTACGAGGGCGGCTTCGACCGGCTGTTCGAGCTCGGAGACCCGCCGAACTACGAGCCCGCCCCGGACGACTCGATCGGGGCCGAGGCCCGCCGCCGGAACGTGCCCGTGCAGGAGCTGGCGTACGACCTGCTGTTGGCCGACGAGGGTCGCGGCCTGCTCTACAGCCCGATCATCAACTACCCGGGCGGCAACCTCGACGTGGCCCACGAGCTGCTCAGCCACCCGTTCGCCGTGCCCGGTCTGTCCGACGGCGGCGCCCACGTCGGCACGATCTGCGACGCCAGCTTCCCGACCACCCTGCTGACCCACTGGTGCCGGGACCGCACGCGGGGCGAGCGCCTCAGCGTCGAGCACGTCGTGATGGCCCAGTGCCGAGAGACGGCCCGCGCCGTCGGTCTCGGCGACCGCGGCGTGCTGGCGCCCGGCTACCGCGCCGACGTGAACGTCATCGACTTCGACGCCCTGCGCCTGCACGCACCGCGCCTGGTGTTCGACCTGCCGGCGGGCGGCAAGCGCCTGCTGCAGGACGTCGACGGCTACCGCCACACGTTCGTGGCCGGCCAGGAGACCTACGCCGACGGGGTGGCCACCGGCGCCCTCCCCGGCCGCCTCGTGCGCGGCGCACAGGCCGGGCCGGCATGAGCACGTCTTCGACATCGTCTGCGACCACTGGGGGCACTGGCATGGACTTCCCGATCATCTCCGCCGACTCGCACGTCACCGAGCCCGGCAACACCTACGTCGACTTCATCGACCCGGCGTACCGCGACCGCGCCCCGCGCATCGTCACCGCCGGGGCGCTGGGCGACGTGTTCGAGGTCGACGGCTTCAAGAAGCCGGTCGTGCTGGGCACGGCGGCCGCCGCCGGCGTGGCGCCGAAGGACATCAAGGAGACCGGCCACCGCTTCGAGGACCTGCAGCGCGGCGGGTGGGATCCGACCGTTCGTTGCGCCGATCAGGACCGCGACGGGGTGGCGGCCGAGGTCATCTACCCGACCGTCGGCATGATCCTGTGCAACCACCGCGACACGGCCTTCAAGCACGCGTGCTTCCAGGCCTACAACCGCTGGATCGCCCAGTACTGCTCCGAGAACCCGGATCGCCTGCTGGGCGTGGGCCAGACGGCGATGGCCTCGCCCGAACAGGGCATCCGAGACCTCGCCGCCATCAAGGACGCCGGCCTGCGCGGCGTGATGATGCCCGGGCTTCCCGGCACGTTCGACGACGGGCTCGACTACGACTCGCCCGCCTACGACGAGTTCTGGGAGGCGGCCATCGACCTCGGCCTGCCGCTCAGCTTCCACATCCTGACCACGCGCGCCGAGCGGACGCGCGGCCCCAAGATGAACGGCTTCCTGTCGATCGTGCGCGGCTGCCAGGACATCATGGGCATGCTCGTGCTCGGCGGCGTGTTCGAGCGGCACCCGAACCTCAAGATCGTGTGCGTCGAGGCCGACGCCGGCTGGGTGCCGCACTTCATGTACCGCATGGACCACGCCTTCAACCGCCACCGCTACTGGCTCCCCGCCGGGCAGGACCTGAGCCGCCTACCCAGCGAGTACTTCCGCGACAACATCTACGTGACGTTCCAGGACGACTGGACGGCGTTCAAGTTCGCCAACGAGATGAACTGGAAGCACCTCCTGTGGGCCAACGACTTCCCCCACAGCGACTCGACGTGGCCGTGGTCGCAGGAGCTGCTGGCCGAGCACACCAAGTTCCTGACGCCCGAGCAGAACCGGGCCGTGCTCAGCCAGAACACGGCCGACCTGTACGGCATCGACGTCGCCACGCTCGTGCCGGCCTGAGGAGGTCGCCGTGCCCGAGATGTGGATGCTGGGCGTCGCCGCGCCCCGCTCGGTGGCCCGCGTCGCCGAGCGGTGCGAGGCGGCCGGGTACGCCGGCTTCGCCGTCGTCGACTCGCAGAACCTGAGCGGCGATCCGTATGTGGCGCTGGCGTTGGCCGCCACCGCGACGACGAACCTGAAGCTGGCCACCGGGGTCACGAACCCGTTCACACGGCACCCGGCGGCCACCGCCTCGTCGATCGCCAGCGTGCAGGCCGTGTCGAACGGGCGTGCGGTGCTGGGCATCGGCCGGGGTGACTCGGCGCTGGCCCACTTGGGCCTGGCGCCGGCACCCGTGGGGATGTTCGCCTCGTACCTGAAGCGGCTGCAGGGCTACCTGCGCGGCGACGACGTGCCCTTCGCCGAGGCGGCCGACACCGACGAGGTGGCGTCGGTCGACGCGCTCGGCCTGGGCGACCAGCCGACGGCGAGCCGCATCGCGTGGGTGCGCGCCCTGCCCAAGGTGCCGGTCGACGTGGCGGCCACCGGGCCGAAGGTGATCGCCGTGGCGGCGACGCTCGGCGACCGCGTGATGTTCGCCCTCGGCGCCGACGTGGAGCGGCTCCGGTGGGGGATCGGGGTGGCGCGCGCCGCCCGGACCGCGGCCGGGCTCGACCCCGACGCGCTGTCGTACGGCGCCTACGTGAACGTGGCCGTGCACGACGACCTCGACATCGCCCGCCGGCTGGTGTCGGGCGGCCTGTCGACGCTCGCCCGATTCAACGTGATGCACGGCAGCACCGCGGGCCCCCACGACGCCGACGCCGAGCGCGTGCTGCACGAGCTGCACGGCCGCTACGACATGAACCACCACACCCAGTCGGGCTCGGTGCAGGCCGACGTCCTGACGGCCGGCTTCATCGACCGCTACGCGGTCGTCGGCCCGGCGCCCGTCGCCGTGGCGCGCCTGCGCGAGCTGGCGGCGTTGGGCGTCGACCGTTTCGTGGTGATGGGCGCCGGCCGCGCCCCCGGGCTCGACGACGAGTCGCGGCTCGCCCAGCAGCGGCTCGCCGCCGAGGTGGTGCCGGCCCTGGCCTGAGCGGCGCCGCGGCGCCGCGGCTCAGCCGGGGCGAACGGCGAGCTCGGCCACGAAGCCCTTGTGATCGCTGCCCGGGACGGCGATGTCGCGGACCGACAGCGCGGTCACGGTCTTGTTCATCAGGGCGTGATCGAGCCTCATGACGGGCGGGATGACGCCCTTCGGCTTGTCGTTCGGCCACGACAGGGTGAGCCCGTGCCCCGTGCGCTCGTGGGCGTCGGTCAGCCCGGCCCCGAGCAGGCGTCCGAAGAAGCGGTGCCACCGGGTGGCGTTGAAGTCGCCGGCGAGCACGAACGGCCCCTCGATCGTGGGGATCGTGCGCAGCACGGTGTCGAAGTTCTCGCGCCAGCGCTCCTCGCGCGCTGCGGCGTAGGGCGACACGAGGTGCATGGCGAACACCGTGACGGACGTGCCGCCGGGTAGCTGCACCTTCGCCGACGGCGCCCGCCGGCCGCGGCCGAGGTCGATGACCGGGCCGGCCGTGACCGGGAGCTTGGAGTAGATGGCGGCACCGCGAGCCGAGAACGAATCGGGTTGCAGCACCCGGTTCGGGTACCGGTCGCCGAATCCGGCGGCTTCGAGCACCTGCACCCAGCCGTCGGTCACCTCGACCAGGACCACGACGTCGGCGTCCTGGGCCAGCAGCCGCGCCGCGGCTTCGGGCTGGGTGTAGTTGTCGGCCTTGACGTTGGCCACCAGGACCTCGAGCTTCGGCGCGGTCGCCGCCCAGCCGGGCGTGGCGTGGGGCCACACGGCCGGCAACGTCACGACGATGTGCACGGCCACGAGCGCCACGGCCACGGCGCTCAGCACCCACTTGCGGCGCCACACCGCCAGGGCCGCCACCGGCCAGACCCCGAAGTACAGGAAGGGCGTCCCACCGTGGACGACCAGCACCCGGATCGACCGCGTCACGTCGAACAGCCGGGTGGCCGTGAGTGCCACGCCGCCGGCCACGATCCCCCAACACCCGAGCCAGACGAGCACCCAGATCGCCGTCGACGCCGTGGCCAGACCCGGGTGGCGCGGGTCGTCGCCGCGGTCGATCGGGGACTCGACGTCGGACATGGGGTTCATTGCCTACCAGACCTATGCCCGGCGGCGGCGGCGCAGCGCGGGGCGCAACGGGTCGTCGGGCACGCCGGGGCCGGTCGTATGCTCGCCGCCGTGCTCACCTGGTCGCAGCTCCTCACGTTCGCTGCCACGTCGATGGCACTGCTCGTCCTGCCCGGCCCGAGCGTCCTGTTCGTCGTGGCGCAGGGGGTGGCGTACGGACGACGGGCGGCTCTGGCGGTCGTGCTCGGCAACACGGCCGGTCTGGCCGTCCACGTCGTGGCGGTGGCCCTCGGCGCCGGCCAGCTGGTGCAGCGTTCGACGGTCGTGTTCACGGTCATGAAGCTGGTGGGAGCCTGCTACATCGTGGTGCTCGGCGTGCGCGCCATCCGGCACCGTGGCGAGCTGTTGGCCAAGCTCGGCGGCGCCGCCGTGGCCACGCCGCGGCGGCTGGCCCGCGACGGGTTCGTGGTCGGCGTCTCGAACCCGAAGACGACGCTGTTCTTCCTGGCCGTCCTTCCCCAGTTCGTGCGCACCGGGGCCGGCCACGTCACCGCACAGCTCCTGCTGCTCGGCGTGGTGTTCCTCGTCCTGGCCGTGGGGAACGACTCGGCCTACGGGATGGCGGCCGGCGGCGTCCGCCGCTGGATCGACGGGTCGCCGAAGCGGGTGGCCATGGTCGGTGGCACGAGCGGGTTGGTGATGATCGGGCTCGGGGTCCGGTTGGCGCTCACCGGACGGAAGGACTGAAGCGTGGACGACGTGGCGGCGCACGTGCGGGCCGTGCTGGCCGGTCTGTCGACACCGTCGGAGGTGATGGCGTGCGACCCGGCGCTGGCCGACACCGCGGCCTTCTGCGCCCACTACGGCTTCGCGCCGGAGGAGTCGGCCAACACCATCGTGGTGGCCGGCCGGTCCGAGCCGCCCCGCTTCGCGGCGTGCGTCGTGCTCGCCACCACCCGTCTCGACGTGAATCGCACGGTGCGCCAGCGGCTCGGCGCCCGGAAGGCGTCCTTCGCCGATGCCGACGTGACCGCGGCGCTGACGGGGATGACGATGGGTGGCGTGACCGCCATCGGCCTGCCCGCCGGGCTGCCGCTGTGGGTCGACGCCGCCGTGATGGCGCAGCCCCGCATCGTGCTCGGCGGCGGCAGCCGCGACGCCAAGGTGCTGTGCGCACCGTCGCTGCTCCTCGAGCTACCGGGGGTCGAGGTCGTCGAGGGCCTCGCCGCGGCACCGCCGCCCCGCGAGGGCTGACGTTCAGTCGGCCACGACGACGCGGTCGCGCCCCGACCGCTTGGCCGTGTACAGGGCGTGGTCGGCCCGGGCGACGAGGTGCTCACTGTCGCGGTCCGCGGTGGACACGGCCACGCCCACCGACACCGTGAGCGCCCGGCGGGCATCCATCCCCCACGAGAGCGCCGTGGCGGCGGCCACGCCGAGGCGCAGACGCTCGGCCACCTCGAGCGAATCGTCGGTGCCGGCACCCGGCAGCAGGACGCAGAACTCCTCGCCGCCGTAGCGGTAGACGAGGTCGCCGTCGCGCACGTTGGCGGCCAGCGCGGCCGCCACCAGCGCCAGGGCCTCGTCGCCGTCCTGGTGGCCGAACGTGTCGTTGAAGCGCTTGAAGTGGTCGACGTCGACCATGATCAGGCCGACCGGGTCGAGGCCACCGAGCGCACCCGGAAGGTCCCGCTCGAGCCGCCGCCGGTTGCCCACCCCGGTCAACGGATCGACGAGCGCCAGCTCGGCGGTGTCGGTGTGCCGTCCGGCGGAGTCGAGCGCGGTGGCGACCAGCGGCGCCAGGCGCGAGAGGCTCTCGGTGTCCGCCGCGGTGAACGGCCGCTCGGCCGCCCGCCCGACCACGAGCGCGCCGACCACCGTGCCGGCGTGGACGGTCGGGACCGCGAGGAGGGCGAGACGGTCGCCGCCGACGGCGCGGTCGGCCGTGCGGGCGGCCTGGCCGGCGTCGAGGGCGCGGCCCACGACGCCGCGCTCGAGGTCGGTGTCGGCGGGGAAGCCGGCGCTCGAGGTGTGGCCGACGCGGCGCTGGCCGGTTCGGCCACGCACGAACGCGCCGTGCTCGGCCCCGGTGATCGCCACGGCCTCCTCCACCGCTCGTCGCTCGACCTCGGCGGGATCGAGCGCGCCGGCGAGGCGCTGCCCGGCGTCCAGCAGGTCGTGGACGGCCTGCTCGGTCAGGCGGTCGGCGGGTGGCGTCGG
>JANPGL010000509.1:0-2668 GCA_031423915.1 Actinomycetes bacterium
ATTGCCATTGCGACGATCAACGTCTCCTTCACTCAGACCTCCCGCCCGACCGGAGCGATACCGATCCGTCCACGACCGCGCCCGGGTACGGCTGCCAACCAGCTTCGGCTTTCGCGACTACGGTCAGTAGGCGCAATACGAGTGGCGTTCGGATGCGCCGCCTGCGCGTCGCTTCGCCGGATATCGGGTGGTGGAGGTTGGCGCGTTGTCTGAGCGCAGTGGTGTGTCGGCAAGTGAAACAGTCGCGACGGCGCTCGATGGTCGCCGGCCTGCGACGATCAGAACCCGGCGCCGCCGGACTGGGGCGCGGTTGGGGCGGTGGTCGATGTGCTCGGCGTGCTCCCGTCGGTCGGCCCATTGTGTGTGCCGTTGCTGCCGCTCGCACCGCAGGCGCCGAGCGCGAGCGCGGCGACGCAAGCGAGGGGTGCGATGCGTCGGACGATTCGGTGCGCTGGCGGGTTGTGTGCGGCTGTCATGGCGAGCTCCTTGCTCGTGGCGGGAAGGGGCCGGCGGCTGAGGCGCTGGCGGCCATGTGCGACGCGTCGGTCGTCGACGTGCGCCGGGCGGCGAGCGCGTCGACGCTGAACCGGCCGGGGCCGAGAAGCGCGACGACGAGCGCCAGGGCGGCGAGCGCCACGTTGATCTCGTAGCCGGCAGATCCGGTCGTCGAGTGAAGACCGTGCGCGCCGGTCACGGTGATCACGGCGACCGCCATCTCGGCAGCCAACGCAGCACCGATGGGTCGAGCGGCGACCCCGAGCGCCATGGCCACCCCGCCCGCTAGCTCGAGCACACCGGCGGCGACGGCGAACAGGCCGCCTGGCCGCAGGTGTGCAGTGCCAGCGAAGAACACCGCGGTCTCGTGGATGCCCGGGCCGTGCCACCAGCCGAAGAGTTTCCCGCCACCGTAGGCGACGAAGATCCACGCCAGGGCGGCGCGGACGGCGAGGAGGGCGGCGTCGCTTGCGCGGTCGCGCGGTCGGGTACGGAGGACCGCCACCGCGGCCCGGCGGGCTGCTCTGCGGGACGGCGCGCCAGCTGTCATCGCGCCGACCCTTCGTCGGTTCGTGCCGTGCGACCACGTACATGGGGCGGCATCGGGCGGAACGGTGCGGTGAGCTGGACGGCGAGCACCCGAAGGTGCTGCGGGCGATCGCCCTGCTGTTCGACGCACAGCGGCCGTCCCGGCAGGCCGGTCGGGGCGCCGACCGAGCCGGCCGTAGGAAACACGGCCCGCCTGGCGAGCTGGTCCCAGACGGTCAGCACAAAGCCGAGATTGACGTCCTGGGGGCCCTCGAGCCGGTGGTGAACGCGATGGAAGTTGGGGCTGACGAGAACCCGTTCGAGAGGCCCGAAGCCGACGTTCGTGTTCGAGTGGGCGAACGCCGTGACGGTGGCATAGGCGACCAAGGCGCCCCTCGACACCGCGCCGCTCCGCACCAGGACCAGAGCGGGCATGAGCGCGACGAGATACGAGACGTGGACCAACGGGTGCGTGCGGAAAACGGTGAACACGTTCATGTCCTCCTGCGAGTGGTGCAGCTCATGGAACCGCCACAGCGGACGCACGTGGTGGTTCGCGCTGTGCGCGAGCCAGTTGCACGCGTCCATGCCGACGACGATCACCGCGGTCGCCAACCACCGTGGTCCTGTGCTGTGGGGCAGCACCATCCATGGGGCAACTTGACGCGCCAGCTCGGTGAACGACAGGCCGAGCGCCGTGACGAACGGGGCCACGACGACAACGGTGAACACCGTGAGGACCGCGTCGTGGCGGTGCCCCCGCGCGACGAGCGGTCGACGCTGGGCCGGTCGAATCCGCTCGGCCACCACGATCGCGACGAGGATCACCAGGCTTGGCGCCCCGACCTCAATGGCGTGCAGGCTCGACAGCGCCCGGGCGAAGCCCACGCCGCCGAAGCCGGTCGACCAGCCGTATGCGACGAGCACCGCCGCCACTGCGGTCCACGCCACGGCCGGCAAATACACACGCGACGACAGACGGGCAATCGCTGCCGCCCCAGGGGCCTTCGAGCAGACCGGGTCGACGGGGCGCGTCGCCCTTGGAAGCCGCGTCACGTCCGGCTTGCCGAGCGAGGCAGCAGCCTTGGCTTCCATCATCATCGACAAGTACGAACGAACACCCACCGCGGATTGGGCGAACCGTGTCTCCCGCCTCGCAGACCTAACGATCGGCCCGACCCCGATCCGAGGGCGACCGTCGTTGACGACGCCGGTGCGTCAGCACGAGCTCAGCCCGCTCGATCGTCACTCCGACCGCTGCGCCGCAACAGACGTCCTCCAGCATCGTCGAACACCGGGGCGACTCCTCCGGTCACGCTACGGCGATATGCACCCGACCACGAAGCTCGACACACCGCTGCGGAGCCGTCGGCGAGCACCCCACCCCGGCCCGGGCGGGTCCGCTCGAGACTCGGGACGCAAGCCCTCATCGCCGGCTGTGCCGCGTGGTCACGTACCGTTTGTCGGTGACGGCTGAAAACTGAGCATCCCTGCCGGTCGAAAGGTGAGCACTCAACGATTGGAGTGTGATCACTTTGGAGGACTGGGCGTTGATTCGGAGGTTGGCGGCTGAGGGGGTGCCGAAGGCGCAGATCGCTGAGCGGCTGGGGATCTCTCGGAACACGGTCGCTCGGGCGGTGGCATC
>JANPGL010000510.1:0-3303 GCA_031423915.1 Actinomycetes bacterium
GCTGGACAGCGCGGCCTGCACGGCCACGTCGACGCGGCTGGTGGGTTCGGCCAGCGCCACGATCGGGTCCGACGGGATGTAGGCGCGCGGGCCGAGCGCCCGTGCCAGCTTGGTCCCGGGCTGAGGCTCGGCGGCACCGGCGCGACGCAGGCGGGCGATCACCGCGTCGGACAGGCCGCTGGGGCCGACGCCGCCCGCCGGTGGGGCGGTGAGCTCCACCTCGAGTTCCCGGAAGCGGGCGCAGACCGTGTCGCCGGCCAGGACCGCCACCTCGTCGTCGGTCACCTCCGCCGCGGGCTCGCCGTCGACCAGCACCGGGAGCACGCGGCGCCGGGTGCGCAAGCGGGCCACCGCCACCGGTTCGGCACCGCGCAGGATGGCCCGGACGGGCCGCAGCAGGGCCGCCGGCGGTGCGCCCGCGGCCCCGGGTCGCGTGAGCTCGTGGCGCCGCATCGACGGGCCGGTGCCGTCGGGATCGGCGGGCACCTTCAGCGTCCACCGTCCGGGTGTGGCCCCCTCGCCCGTGCGGTGGCGCAGCGTCACACCGACACGGAGCAGGCGGAGGTCGGCGGCGTCGAAGTAGGTGGCGTCGAGGATGCGGTCGATGGTGTCGGCGGTCGTGACCCCCGGTCTTGCACCCGACAGGTCGGGAAGGGCGAAGTCCGGCCAGGCGGACAGCTTCCATTCCCGTTCGAGGTCGATCCGTGGCGTCGGCATGCCGTGTGCTCCTTCTCGCAGCGTGCCCGCCCGCCACGGGCTGCGGTCTCCGCCCTGCGAGTATTCACCTCTTTGCCACGCCGTGTTCATGTCCGGCCCGCCGAGGCACGCTGCCGGTCGGTCGGTAGGGTGCCCCGGATGACGGCGGCGGGCTCCCCGAAGCGGGTGATGAAGGTGAGCTGGCCCGTGGCCGCGGCGGCGGCGGTCGTGCTCCTCGGCTCGGGCCTGGCCATCGGCCTGACGTTGCGGGGTGGCGACGGCTCGGGCGAAGGCACGGCGGCCACGGTCACCCGCTCGGGGGCCACGCCCACGGCCGCTCGCGCCGACGTGTTGGCGCCGCCGACCACCGGGGCCCTCGCCCCGGCCCCGTCGACGGCGGTTTCCGGGACGGGGACGGCCGAAGTGCTCCCCGCCGCCCCGCCCGCGACGCCCGACGAGATCGGTGCGCGCATCTGCGACAGCGACGTCCTGAAGGCCGGCCCGGCGACGGCTGCGGCGACCGGGGCGCTCTACCCCGGCCGCACCGTCGTGACGCTTCCGCCCGGCAACAACGCCGACCAGCTCGCCGCCGGCCCGGCCGGGGCCGTGTTCTGGTTGGCACCCGGCACGCACACGCTCGGCCCGGGCGAGTTCGGCCAGATCGTCCCCAAGCCGGGCGACGTGTACATCGGCGCCCCCGGTGCGGTGCTCGACGGCCAGAGCCAGAACCGCTACGCCTTCGGCGGACCGGTGGCCGACGTGACCATTCGCTACCTGACGATCACCGGTTTCAACGCTCCCCTCAACGAGGGCGTGGTCAACCACGACTCGGGCGACGGCTGGCTCATCGAGCACTCGACGATCCGCGACAACGGGGGCGCCGGCATGATGGCGGGCGCCCGCCAGCAGGTCCGCTACTCCTGCCTCGCCGACAACGGTCAGTACGGCTTCAACGCCTACCAGGGCGGCGACGGCATCACCGACCTCGTGTTCGAGCACAACGAGATCCGGGGCAACAACACGGGCGACTGGGAGCGCAAGCAAAAGGGTTGCGGCTGTACCGGAGGCGGCAAGTTCTGGTCGGTGCGCGGTGCCCGCATCGTGAACAACTGGGTGCACGGCAACCGCTCCGTCGGCCTGTGGGCCGACACCAACAACGTCGACTTCCTCTTCGCGCGCAACATCGTGGAGGAGAACGACGGGGTGGGCATCTGGTACGAGATCAGCTACAACGCCCGCATAGTCGGCAACCTCATCGTCCGGAACGGCTGGGCGCAAGGCAAGATCGACCCGGGGGCACCGGCGCCGGGGGTCTACCTGTCGGAGGCCGGCGGCGACGCCCGCCTGCCGTTCGACCGGGCCGGTGCGCCGCTCATCGTCATCGAGGGCAACCGCTTCACCGACAACTACTCGGGCATCACGCTCTACGAGAACGCCAACCGCTTCTGCAACTCCAACGGCAACTCGTCGACCGGCTACTGCACGCCGTTCGTGACGGGCGGCGTCATCGCCGAACCGCACGACTACACCTACGGCAAGCCGGTCTCGAACGCGCACCCGTGCTACACGCCCGGCATCGACACCGAGCCGCTGTTCACCGACTGTCGCTGGCGCGTCCAGCACGTCCACGTCACCGGGAACGACTTCACGTTCGACAAGGCCACCGTGCCGTGCGCCAGCGACTACTGCGGGGTCATGGCGCTCTACGTGAGCGGTGCCGACAACCAGGCCTGGCAACCGTACGTGGTCGGTGACGTCGTGAAGGCCGTGGTGTCGGGCCAGGACAACCGATGGGACGCGAACCGTTACACGGGTGCGTGGCGATTCGCGGTGGAGTACGGCGATCGCACGGAGTGGAAGACCTGGCAGGACAAGTTCGCCCAGGACCGCGACTCCACCTACTCGGGCTGAGCAGGCGGCGGCCGGGCCGTCAGAAGCGGTCGGGGGAGAACGCCTCGAGGTCCACCGGCGCCGGGCGGCCGACGCACAACTCGGCGAGCACCTCGCCCGTGGCCGGGCCGAGCGTGACGCCGTACATGCCGTGGCCGGTGCCGACGAGCAGGTTGCGCCAGGCGCGGGGGCGCCCGATGACGGGCAGCCCGTCGGGTGTGACCGGGCGAGGCCCGACCCACACATCGCGTCGGCCGTCGAGGTCGATGCCCGTCAGGACCCGTCGGGCCGAGCGCACGATGCCCTCCACGCGCCGCCCGTCGAGTTCCCCGTCGCGGCCGCCGAGCTCCATCGTCCCGGCGATGCGCAACCCCGCACCCATCGGCGTGCACGCCACGTGCTCGTCCTCGAACAGCAGCGCGTGGGGCGCCGGTCGCCACGGGGCCACCGTGAAGCTGTAGCCCTTGCCCGCCGTGAGCGCGAGCCGCACCCCGAAGCGCCGGGCCACGGCCGTGGTGCCCGCGCCGGCCGCCAGCACGACCCAGTCGGCCTCGTGTCGTTCGTCGCCCGCGACGACGGCGCGGACGCCCGCTCCGTCGGAGACCACCGACCGGAGGGGGGCGTCGGTGGCGATGCGCACCCCGCCCGCGCGCAAGGCCGACGCCAACGAGTCGACGAAGGCACCGGGGTCGATCGCCCGGTCGCCGGCCAGCAGCG
>JANPGL010000511.1:0-4133 GCA_031423915.1 Actinomycetes bacterium
GTTCCTCACCGAACGGGCCGAGGCTGCGGTTGCCGCCGGCAAGGAACGCGGCGCCGAGGGTTCGATCGTGAAGCTGATCGGATCGAAGCAGAACGGCCGGTTGGCCAACCTGGCCGGTGAGATCATGGGCCCGATGCTGCTCGCCGACTCCGGCGCATGGGGGACGTACACCTGGTCGAGGTTCCTGTGCTCGGCCCCCGGCCTGCGCATCGCCGGCGGCACCGACGAGATCCAGCACAACATCATCGGCGAACGCGTGCTCGGGTTGCCCAAGGAACCGCCGGTCGGTTGAGGTCGCGACTGGCCCGCTGCGCCTGTCGTAGCATCGCGGCCGGGGGCGAGGGGAGCGCGCGGTGACCGAGACGGACCTGACTGCGGCGACAGCGGCGGTGTCGACGGCGATGGCGTCGCCCCCGACGCCGCATGCCCGCGGCGCCTGGGGGGTCGTGGCCGCCACGTTCCTCGCCACCTTCACGAGCTTCGGGGTCGTCTACAGCTTCGGAGCGTTCTTCGGCCCGATGGCCGACGAGTTCGGCAGCAAGCGGAGCGCCACCGCGTTCTTCTTCTCGATCACGACGTTCCTCTACTTCGGCCTCGGCGTGTTCAGTGGCCGCATCGCGGACCGCATCGGGCCGCGACGGGTGCTGCTCGTCGGCGCGGCCCTGATGGTCGCCGGGCTGCTGGCCACGTCGCGCGTGCACTCGCTGTGGGTCGGCTACCTCACGTACGGCATCGGGGTGGGTGCCGGCGTGGCGTGCGCCTACGTGCCGATGGTGGCCGCCGTCGGGGGCTGGTTCGAACGGCAGCGCACCACCGCGCTCGGTCTGTCCGTCGCCGGCATCGGCGTCGGCACGCTCGTACAGGGCCCGGTGACCGAACGGTTGATCGACGCGCATGGCTGGCGCCGCACCTACGTGATCCTCGCCGTGGCCGCCGGTGCGCTGCTCACGCTCGCCTCGCTGGGCGCCCGGCGTCCGCCAGTGGTACGGGCCGCGGCGGCGGCCGCCCCCCTGCGCGTCACGATCGGGCGCAGCCGGCCGTTCTGGCTCCTCTACGGCGCCAGCTTCCTGGCCGCCATCCCCCTGTTCACGCCGTTCGTGTTCCTCGGCGACTACGTCCGCGAGCGCAACATCGACGGTTCCGCCGGGCTGGTGGTCGGCGCCATCGGGTTGTCGTCGGTGGTCGGTCGACTCGGCCTGGGCGCACTGGCGTCGCGCTTCGGGTCGCTGCGCGTCTACCGCCTGGCGTTCGCGGTGATGGCGGCCAGCTACGGGCTCTGGTTCCTGGCCGGCGACCGGTACGCCGTGCTGTTCGTGTTCGCGGCCGTGCTCGGCACCTCGTACGGGGGCTTCGTGGCACTGTCGCCCGCGGTCGCCGCGGAGCTGTTCGGCCCCATCGGGCTCGGCGGTGTGCTCGGCGCGCTGTACACCGCGGCGGGCGTCGGCGGGCTCATCGGCTCGCCGCTCATGGGCCAGTTGATCGACCGCTTCGACTACCGCCCGACGCTCGTGGTGTGCATGGTCATCGGCGCGGTGGCGGTCGTCGTGCTCGGTCGTGTGTCGACGGAGCGGCGGTGACCGCGCCGACCGGCGGGGCCGACGGCATCACGCTGGTCGACACGCCGATCGGGTGGTGCGGCCTGGCCTGGACCGGGCGGGGCATCGTCGCCGTGCACCTGCCCGAGCGGGACCGTGCCACCACGGTGTCCCGCCTCCGCCGTCGCGTCGGCGGCGCGCTCGAGCTCCCTCCGCCGCCCGTCGTGACGGACGCGGCCCGCCGGATCCTCACCGTGCTCGACGGTGCCCGGGACGACCTGCGGGACGTGGTGCTCGACCTGTCGGGCGTCACCTCGTTCGAGGCGAGCGTGTACGCGGTCGCCCGGACCATCGCGCCGGGCGCCACGCTCACCTACGGCGAGGTGGCCGCGCTCGTGGGGTCGCCCGGGCTGGCCCGCGCCGTCGGGCAGGCCATGGGCCACAACCCGTGCCCGCTCGTCGTGCCGTGCCACCGTGTCCTGGCGGCCCACGGTGCGCTGGGCGGCTTCTCCGCCCACGGCGGCACCGTCACGAAGCGTCGGCTGCTCTTCCTCGAGGGCGCGTTGCCAGCCGAGCAGCGCTCGCTCTTCGACGCCTGAGGGGTCTGCGGCTACGCTCGCCGCCGGGGACGCACCACGCTTCGGAGGGGACATGGGCATCGATCGTTTTCCGGTGGAAGCCGGCCACATCCTGTTGTTCGCACGCGCCATCGGCGACGAGAACCCGGCCTATGCCGGCGCCGTCACCGGTGCCGAGCCGGTGCCCGCGCCGCCGACGTTCGTGCAGGCGAGCGCCCAGTTCGATCCCGACTACGCGCTTCGGCCCGCGTCGGGAAAGCGCTGGTTCGGTTCCGGTCGCAACGCCACCGGCAGCAACGCCGCGCCGAGCACCAGCGCTGGCGGAGGCGGTGGCGGCGGCAACGGAGGAACCCTCCACGCAGAGCAGCACTACACCTACCACCGGCCGCTGCGGGCCGGCGAGGTGCTCACCGCCACCGCCGGGCCCGGCAAGAGCTGGGAGAAGCAGGGTCGCCGAGGCGGCAAGCTCCTCTTCAGCGAGAGCGTGATCGAGTACCGGAATCCGCAGGGCGAGCTGGTCGTCACGGCGCGCGGCGTGGGCGTGCGCACCGAGAAGGTCGTGGAGCAGGAGGGGTGATGAGCGACGTGAAGGTGGGAGACGCCAGGACGCTGCTGCTGGTCGAGGACCTCAGCCGGACGCAGATCGTCCAGTACGCCGGTGCTTCCGGCGACTACAACCCGCTGCACAGCGACGACAAGTTCACCGTGGAGGTCGCCGGGTACCCGTCGGTGTTCGCCCACGGCATGCTGACGATGGGCATGACGGGCCGCGTGCTCACCGACTGGTTCGGTGTGGAGGGCCTGGCCGCCTACGGGGTCCGCTTCGTGAAGCAGGTCTTCCCGGGCGACACGCTCACGGCCACCGCCACCGTCACGGCCGTGCGCGACGACGGTGGGCAGCGCCTCGCCGATCTGGACGTCGTCACCGTGAACCAGGACGGCGACGTCGTGGTCCAGGGCGCGGCCACCGCCCGCCTCGGCTGACTCTTCCGGGGCCCGACGGCCAACCCTGGGTCGGGCTCCGGACACCTAGACTCCCACGGTGACGGCCGGCGCGACCTCGATCACGATCGTGATCCCGGCATACCAGGCCGCGCCGTTCATCGGTGACGCTCTTCGATCCGTTCTCGACCAGGATCCTCAGCCGGCGGAGATCATCGTCGTCGACGACGGATCCACCGATCGGACGGCCGAGATCGTCCGATCGTTCGGCCCGGCCGTGCGCCTCGTGTCGAAGCCGAACGGAGGCGAGGCGTCGGCTCGCAACGCGGGTCTGCATGCGGCGACCACCGAGTGGGTGGCCTTCATGGACGCCGACGACCAGTTCCTGCCGGGCCGCCTGGCCGCCGTGGTCGAGAGGCTGCGCATCGATCCATCGGTGGATCTGCTCACCTCGAACTCGCATTTCCTGTTTCCCTACGGCATCGACGGCCGCTGTTACCGGCCGGAGTGGACCTTTCCGTACGATGACCAGCGCCGCGAGATCCTGAGGCGCAACTTCATCTTCAGTCACACCGTCGTGCGGCGCGATCGACTGCTCGAGCTCGGTGGCTTCGACGAGACGATCCGGTACGCCACCGACTGGGCGATGTGGATGGTGCTGCTCCTCAACGGCGGCCGGGCCGATCTCATCGACGAGCCGCTCTCGCTCTACCGCGTGCACACGGACTCGTTGAGTGCCGACACCCTCGCCATGGCGCGCGGGTTCGTGCTCGTCATGCGCAAGGCGCTCGAGCTCCAGACATTGTCCGACGACGAGCGGCGACTGGCGCAGGAGGGGTTGGTGACGCAGCAGGCGCTGGTCGACCGGGAGGTGCTGTCGGATCTGTTGTCGCGCGGTCGTCACGGCGTGCGGCTGGCTGCGTGGACCGTGGTCCGGAACAGCCGGCACGACCCCAAGGCCCGGGTCCGTGCCGCCATTGCCCTCGTACTGCCCTCGGTCGGGAGCGCAATCGTCCGACGCCGGCGGCGCCGGTGGGCCATCGGCACGATGGGGCGTGCCTACCCTCGAGCGATGGGT
>JANPGL010000512.1:0-2460 GCA_031423915.1 Actinomycetes bacterium
GCCGGACGCGATGGTGGGCGCATCGTGGTTGTTGGAGTCGGTGTGCCGTCTCGCTATCGAGGAGGTGGACCCTGGACTCGCTCAGCCCGTTGGCTGGGCCCTCTCCGACTTCAGGATCCGGTGACGGCGCCCACCGATCAGCCGGTGGGTTCGTACGAACACCACCGTTCAGCCATCCGCTGCTTTTTGCGGGGCGTTGATCGTGTCCGAGCCGATCCGAGGTGATGCCCGGTGCACCCTCGGTTCGACCGAGGGGCGTCGTCACCGGGTCGTTCACGCTGGTTGCGCGGCAGCGTGTCGGGTGTCGCTCAGCATGCTGCCTGTCACCTGCGACGGTGCTGGGCCGCAGGGTTGGGGTAACGAACTGCGCCGGGGATGGTTGTGCCATTACCCCTAGCACCGACGTCGAGCTGGCCAGGGTTGGTCGCGCCGGCTCGGCTGTGACTGTTGTAGCGCTCGCTAGACTCGGCCCATGGTATCGGGGGGTCGAAGCGAGCCTGGGGGGACGGCGCAGCGGATTCTGGTGGTGGCGTTGGACCGGTTTGTGCGGGCGGGGTTCGGGGCGACCTCGGTGCGTGAGCTGGCGACGTCGTCGGGGGTGACGCAACCGACGTTGTACTACCACTACGGGAGCAAGGACGGGATCCTGGCCGCGTTGATCGAGCCGTTCCTGGCCGATGGTGACGCGCTGTTGGACCGGTTGGAGTCCGTGCGCGGCGGACGCTACGCGGTGGCGCGTGAGGCGCTGGAAGGCTATTACGACGTGTTGGTGGCCCATCTCGAGGTGGCGTTGTTGGTGGAGAATGACCGATCGGTGCGGTCTCATCCGGTGGCCGGTCACCGCCTAGCGGCGCAGGCGGCTCGCCTGCTCGATGTGCTGGCGGGGAGTCAGCGTCCGGAACGGCGGATACCAGCGGCGGCGGCGTTGGGTGCGGTGCGCCGGCCATTGCGTCTGGTCGGGATCGATCCGGTGCGGCATCGTGATCGGATCGTCGGGTGCGCGTTGGCGGCGATGATGGCGGAGGCGCCCAGCGCCCATTGACCCGGCCCCGGCAGCCGGCGTACATTAGCGAGCGCTAGGTAGCACGCGTGAGATCGGGGGGATCGAATGGGCAGCGTGTACAACGTGGTCGAGTTGATCGGCACGAGTAGCGAATCGTGGGAAGACGCGGCGGCGAGCGCGGTGACCGAAGCGGCCAAGACCTTGCGGGATCTGCGCGTGGCCGAGGTGGTGGAACAGGACGTGGTGATCGACAACGGTGTGATCACCCTGTTCCGGACCAAGGTTCGGTTGTCGTTCAAACACGAATCCGCCGGCTAGATCCGTTGTGGTGGGTGCTTCGGACCGGGGTGCCCGGGTCGACAAGGTGGTCCGGCTGATCGGTACGAGCCCCTCGTCCTGGGAAGACGCGGCGCGTGCCGCGGTGTGCGACGCCGCCAAGACGATCCGCGATCTTCGCGTCGGTCGGGTCACGGATCTCGATGTGCGGGCCTCCACCGGCGCGCCGGGGGGCCCGGTCGTGTTTCGGGCGGTGGTGGAGGTGGCGTTCCGGATCGACCGCCACCGGGTCAGTTCCACCGGCGCGCTGGTCGACGTGCGCCGCTACCTGATCATGGGCAACGCCACCCTGGCCAGTGCGGAGTTGGAACGCGCGGTCCGGGCCCGCACCCTGCTCGGTCCGTGCGAGTTCCACGTGCTGGTGCCCCGCAACCAGGCGCCATTGGGCAGTCTCGTGCTCAGCGATCCACTGACGGGGTTCGTGAGCATGGCCGGGGACCTGCCATACGACCCCGTCGAGGTCGCGAACGAGGAGGCCGCCGAGCGGCTGGCCGGGTTCACGGCCCTGCTGGACCAATGGGACGCCACCGTGACCGGCGAGGTCGGCGTTGCGAACCCGATCGATGCCGTCGAACAGGTCCTAGCCCGGGGGGTGTTCGACGAGATCATCGTGGCCACCCTGCCGCGGTCGGTGTCACGGTGGCTCCGCCTCGATCTGGTTTCCCGGCTCCATCGCGTGACATCGGTGCCGGTGGTGCACATCGAAACCGTCGGGTGACCAGCCCCAAAGACCCGCCTCGTGTGAGGAGTCGCCGATGATGGACGTCGTGGTGACCGAGAGCCGCTCGAGCGACCTGTTAGCCGCATTGCACGACGCCGCCATCCCCGAGCTCGAGCACGTCTTCGCTAACCGCGAGGCCAGCCCGGCAGATCTGGTGCTGGTGGCGTGGAGCGATCAGCACCAGCCCGCCGGGTACCTGGTCGCTACCGTGCACGACGGAGGAGTGGTCGAGGTGTGGGAACACGCCGTTGCGCCCCTTCACCGTCACCACGGTATCGGCCGAACCCTGCTCTGCGAACTCGCCCGTCGCGTCCCCGCAAAGGCGGTCGTGCGCATCGATCCCGCCCACCTGATCGATCTCGAGCAACTCGTCGCGTACTACACCCGGTGCGGGTTCACC
>JANPGL010000513.1:0-8328 GCA_031423915.1 Actinomycetes bacterium
GGTCACCGAGGTGAGGTCGGCGGCGAACGACTCGACGTGGCCGAAGAACTCGGGCCCCACGATCAGGACCTTGGCACCCGAGTCGTTCAGTACGGCCGCCATCTCGGGAGCCGCCAATCGCCAGTTGAGCGCCACCACGACGGCGTTGGCCATCGCCGCGCCGTAGGTGACGTCGAAGTACTCGAGGCCGTTCCGTTCGCAGAACGCGATGCGGTCCTGCGGCCCGACGCCGGCCGCGATCAGGGAGTTGGCCACCTGAGCGGCCCGGCCGGCCAACCCGGACCACGTTCGCGAGTCGTCGCCCATCACGAGCGCCCGCCCGTCGGGCCGGTCGGCGGCGTGCTCGCGCACGATGGCCGCCACGCTGTCGGGCGTCCGACCGGAGCTCGGCGCGATCCTGCCCGTTCGTCCTGTCACCACGGTGCCCCCTCGATGCCGTCCGGGCCTCGCCCGGGACCCGAAGCATCGCACGGCCGCAGCGGGGGTCCGCTGCGCTACGCTCGGCGTTTCGCACCCGCCGTCCCCCATGAACGATCCGACTGAGGAAGTCCTCGACCCGGCCACCCACGACCCGGCCATCGACGACCCGGCCGTGACGACCGAGTCGGCGCCCGGCCGGTCGGTCGTGCTGCCCAGCCTGCGGACCATGGCCGGGCCCCTCGTCGGGGTGGCGCTGGTGAGCCTGGGCATCGGGTTCCTGCTCGCCCGCAACGTCGGCGAGCAGTCGTCCAACGCCGGCCTGACGTCCAACACGGTCACGACGCCGGGGCCGACCGCGGCGACCGTGGCTCGCCTGACGACGACCCCGGTCGGGGGGTCTCCGTCGCTGCAGGCGACCACGACCTTCGTGGCCACGTCGTCGTCAGTGACCAGCTCGACCTCGGCGCCGGCACCGGCCACCACGGGCCGTCCGGCATCGACCGGCGCCGCCACCAGCCCGGCGACGTCGACGGCCGACACGGCCGACACGACCTCGGCGACCACGGCGGGTGCCGGCACCACGGTGGCCGTCGCCGGCACGACCGCGGTCACCACGCCACCGCCGGCCACGACCGCAGCGCCCGTGACCACCCGACCGGCGCCCACCACCACGTCGCCAGCGCCCACCACCACACGACCGGCACCGACCACGCTGCCCCTCGGCCCCTACGCCGCGCTCGTCAACTCGGCACGCCCCGTGGGCTACTGGCACCTCGACGAACCGAGCGGCGGCACCGCCCGCGACGCATCGGGCGGGGGACGCACTGGCGTGTACGCCGGCGGCTTCTTCACGGACCAGGCCGGCGCGTTGGCGCGGGGCGTCGGCCGGGCGGTGCGCTTCGAGAGCGGCGCGGTGGAGGTGGCCGACTCCCCCGCACTCAGGCTGAACGGAGCGTTCACGATCGAGTTGTGGGCCCGGATGACCAGCTTCCAGAACACGTGGCCCGGGCTCGTGGTGAAAGGCGCAGCGGCGAGCGCCGACGGCTACCTCGTCCACTACGACGCATCGGGCCGGGTGATCCTGAAGCGCAACGACGTCGAGGTGGCCTCGGCCCCGGGCGCGCTGCGCACCGACCGCTTCACGCACCTGGCCGTCACCTACGACGGCACCACGGTGCGGTGGTACGTGGACGGCGCCGCCAGCGGGTCGCGCTCGGTGTCGTTCCCGCCGAACAACGGCTCGGCGTTGCTGTCGATCGGCAAGGGCGACCAGTACGGCGACCACACGATCGACGAGGTGGCCTTCTACGACACCGCGCTGCCGCCGTCGACGCTGGGCGCCCACGTCGACGCGGCGCGGAGCTGACCAGCCCGCGGACCAGCCGTGAGGCTCGCTTGACACCGTTGCAGAACGGTTGTTACCTGAAAGGGCCACGCCCGACGCGCGCCCCCCGGGGACGTGCCCGCGCACCACGAGGGGAACTTCCATGGTCCACGTCCCGACCCGCGGCGATCTCCCGCCCCGCCTCGGCCCGACCGTCCAGCAGGTCCCCGACTACGGGCCGAGCGTGATGGCCCGCGACGTCTACACCGACCCGGTCCGGTTCGAACTCGAGCGCGAGCGCGTGCTGGCCACCCACTGGATCCTGGCCGGCCGCAGCGAGCAGGCGAAGAACTCCGGTGACTGGACGAGCTTCGAAGGCCACGGTGAGACGGTGGTCATCACCCGCCAGCCCGACGGCTCGCTCGCCGCGTTCCACAACGTGTGCCAGCACCGCGGGCCCGCCATCGTGGGCCAATGGGCCGGCTGTGGCGCCCGCCGCTTCACGTGCCCGTACCACGGTTGGGTCTACGACACGACCGGCAAGCTCGTCGGTGTCCCCGAGCGCGAGGACTTCTCCGATGCCCACCTCGACGGGGTGCGCGCCCCGGCGGTCGCCGTCGACGAGTGGGGCGGGTGGATCTGGATCAACCTGGCCGGGCCCGGCAAGGCGCCCCCGCTCCTGGACTCCATCGGATCCGACATCACGAGCGACCTCGGCCGCTACCGGATGGAGGACATGATCCTGCACGAGGTCGTCGAGTTCGACGTGCCGGTGAGCTACAAGGCCATCGTCGACGGGTTCAACGAGGTGTACCACGTGACCGAGCTGCACCACGTGCCGCCGGCGTTCACGAAGTCGGCGCGCGGCACCTCGTTCCACATCCTCGGCGACAACTACATGTGCTTCGTGCCGCGCCCCGACACCCTCGGCCAGTTGCAGGAGACGTGGGACCACCACAAGTACGCCATCTGCCACTACGTGGTCTTCCCGAACACGGTGTTCAACTGCAACCCCGAGCACATCCAGGTGTTCAATCCGATCCCGATCGACGTGGACCGCACGAAGTTCCTGTGCTGGCAGATCATCTACCCGGGCGACCACGCCGACCCCGAGTACGCCGCCTACTACGACCGCACGATGGCCATGTGGGCCGGGCTCAAGGCGGTGGTGGCCGAGGACATCTCGATCTACCAGCAACTCGAACGGACGAAGCGGTCGAGCGGCTACACGAAGCACATCCTGAGCGAGCGCGAGTGCAAGATCGCCCACTACCACGAGAACATGGACGCCAAGATCCGCAGCTGACCCGGACGGCCGCGGCGTCAGTCGACGGTGCGCAGCTGATGCGCACGAGCCAGCGTGAGCAGCACGAGTCCCACGCCGACCGCGCCGAAGACCGACATCGTGGCGCTGGCACCGGCGCCGGTGGCGATGAGCCCGGCGGCGAGCGACCCGAGGGGTGAGAGCCCCACCTGGCACAGCGTGTGGAGGCTCATCACGCGTCCCATCATCTCGGGCGGTGTGGCCGACTGGATGAGCGTCTGGTTCAGGTTCAGGTACCAGCCGCCCGTGCCACCCCAGCAGAACAGCAGCAGCGCCAACACCCAGTAGCTGGGCGCCAATCCCTGCAGCACCTGCACGCTCGTGCCGACGACCATGGAGATCAGGAACACCTTGCCCTTGCGGTGAACGCCGCCCTTGGCCAGCAGGAAGATCGACGTGAGCATCATGCCCACGCCCATGAAGGCGAACAGGCGCGATGCCTCGTCGGCGCCCCGACCGAAGCGGTCCTTGGCGATCTCGGGCAGGAGCAGGTTGGACGCGCCCATCATCAGGAACCCGCCCACCGTGAGCATGGCGAACAGGGCCCGCAACGTGGGGTGGTGCCACACGAACCCCAGCCCCTCGCGGATCGAGGCGAGGAGCTGGCGGCGATCGAAGGGCACGCCGGCGGTCGACGCCGGGTTCGGCGGCAGCCGCAGCGGGATCAGCGTGACGAAGCCCACGACGAACAGCACGGCCTCGACCGTGAACGCCCACTCGATGCCCACGTTGCGGATGATCAGGCCACCGACCGCGGGCCCGATGATCATCGCCACGTTCATCCCGATGGTCATCGTCACGATGGCCCGCAACAGCAGCGCCCGGGGTACCACCGAAGGCACGAGCGACGACCGCACCGGTTGCCCGAACGCCAACGCGGCACCGAGCAGCCCGGCGGTGACCATGGCCAGCACCAGGTTCATCGTGCCGGTGGCCACCAGCACGGCCGCCGCCGCGGTCACGACGGCACCGCACAGCTGCGTGGTCATGAGCAGGCGGCGCCGGTCCCACCGGTCGGCCAGCGCACCGGCCGGCAGCACGAACAGGAACACCGGCAGCCCGAGGGAGAACAGCACGAGGCCCGAGGCCCACGACGGCCCGTCGAGCTCCTCGATCACGAGCCACACGAACGTGAACCGCTCGGCGGAACCGATGAGCAGGTAGGCGAACACCGTCACCCACAGCAGCGGGAACTGGGTGTCCCGCAGCGTCGCCGGCGCGCCGAGGTGATGCTCGTCCGCCGCACCCGCCGCCTCGGCGACCACGGCTCCGCCCTCGGTGCCCCCCTGCACGCCGCCACCCTACGGGGTGCCCGCAGGGTGCGCCCAGTGCGATCACCTAACCTGCGCGCATGGGAACCCTCGTCACCGTCGACTGGCTGCGCGACCACCTCGGCGACCCCTCGGTGCGCATCCTCGACTGCACGGTGCACCTCGTGCGCGGCGAGCGCGGCTACGAGCGACGAAGTGGTCGCGCCGACTGGGCCGCCGCCCACGTGCCCGGCTCGATGTTCGCCGACCTCATCACCGACCTGTCGGACCCCGACAGCGCGCTGGCGTTCATGCGACCCTCGGCCGAGCGATTCGCCGCCGCCATGGAGTCGCTCGGCGTGGGCGACGACACCACGGTCGTGCTGTACGACAACCGGGGCTCGATGTGGGCCACCCGCTCGTGGTGGCTGTTGCGTTCGTTCGGCTTCGATCACGCGCATGTGCTCGACGGCGGTTGGGCGGCTTGGACGGCCGCCGGCGCACCCGTCACCGACGCGGTCGTGGCCCCGCCGGCCGCCCACTTCGTACCGCGGCCGCGCCCGGAGGTCTTCGTCGACGCCGATCGGGTGGCCGCCATCGTCGAGCGGGGCGGCGCCTGCCTCATCGACTCGCTCATGCCCGAGCAGTTCCGCGGCGAGGTCAGCGCCTACGCCCGACCCGGCCACATCCCTGGGGCCGTGAACGTGCCGGCCATGCACCTCGTCGACCCGGTGACCGGGCTGTTCAAGCCGATGGGCGAGCTACGGGCGATGTTCGCCGACCAGCTCGCGGCGACCGACCCGATCGTGACCTACTGCGGTGGTGGCATCGCCGCCACCGCCGACGCCTTCGTGCTCACGATGCTCGGCCGCCACGACGTCGCCGTGTACGACGGCTCGCTGTCGGATTGGACGGCCGATCCGGCGCGGCCGATGGCGACCGGCTGACGCCACCGGTCGGGGCACCGGTCAGACAGGCTGGACGGCGGCGAGGCGGCGGACCTCGTCGGCCATGGCCGAGCCGGGGACGGCCTTGGCCCACAGCCAGCCCTGGCCCTGGTGACAACCCAGCTCGAGCAGGGCCTGGCGCTGGGCCGGCAGTTCGACGCCTTCGGCGACCACGTAGAGCCCCATCGACGCCGCCATCGACACGACGGCGCGCACGATGGCCTCCTTCGAGTGGTCCTCGACGATGTCGGTGACGAACGAGCGGTCGACCTTCACACCCGACACCGGGAAGCGGCTCAGGTAGGCCAGGCCCGAGTAGCCCGTGCCGAAGTCGTCGATCACGAGCGGCACGCCGATCTCGTGCAGGGCGCGCACGTTGTCGGCCACCGTCTGGTCGGGCGAGATGACCGTCGACTCGGTGATCTCGAGGCACAGCGTGCCCGGCTCGACGCCGTGCTCTCGCAGGATGTGCTCGACGGCGGCGGCCAGACCCTTCGATTCGAGCTGGCGGGGCGACAGGTTCACGGCCACCCGCTTCGGGGCCAGGTCGCCCAACTCCCGGCTCCACTCGTTGAGCTGGCGGCAGGCGTCGGCCAGGACCACCAGGCCGATGGGCACGATCAGCCCGGTCTCCTCCGCCACACCGATGAGGCTGGCCGGCAGCGAGGCGTTGCCCTCGGCGTCGCGGATGCGCAGCAACGCCTCGGCACTCACCACGCGCTGGGTCTGGAGGTCGACGACCGGTTGGTAGTAGACGATCATCTCGCCGGCGTCGAGGGCTTGGCGCAGCGACTGCTCGTCCTCGACACGTCGGTGGATCCTGGTCAACAGCTCGCGGTGGAACACCTGGACCCGGTTGCGACCGAGCTCCTTGGCCTGGTGCAGCGCGGCATCCGCGGCCTGGAACATCTCGGTGTGGTGGCAGTCCTGTCCGAGCACGACACCGACCGACGCCGTCACCGTGACGCGACCCTCGACGAGGTCGACCGGCTCGGCCAACGCCAGCCGGATGCGCTCGGCCAACGCCTCGGCCTGACCGGCCCACAGCGGGCCGGCCACGAGCACGCCGAACTCGTCGCCGCCGAGGCGGGCCACGGTGTCGTCGGCACGCACGACGCCCACCAGTCGGGCGGCCAGCTCCATCAGGAGGTGGTCGCCGCCGTAGTGGCCCATGGCATCGTTGACGAGCTTGAAGTTGTCGAGGTCGAGCACCAGCAGGGCGGCGCTGGTCAGGCCACCGTCGTCGGGTGTCGGCGTGCGCAGGCGCGCCATCAGGTGGGCGCGGTTCGGCAGGCTCGTCAGGGGGTCGTGCTCGGCCTCCCACCGCAGCTGGGAGGCCTCCTCCGCCCGGCCCGCGACGTCGTAGGCGTTGACGAGCACAGCGGCGATGTCGACATCGCCGAGCTTGTTGCAGAGCTCCAGGCGGACGTCGCGGAACTTGCCGTCGGGCAGTTCGAGGCGGACCTCGAGCTGGGTCTGCTGGTCGGCGTCCTCCAGGCACAGCAGCACGGCCCGCAGGCGTTCGGCGTCGACGGCGCGCACGAGCGACGAGGGGGGACGCCCGACGAGGTCCGACGGCACGACGCCGAACCAGTCGGCAAAGGCGGGCGTGGCGTAGGTGACCAGGCCGGCCCGATCGACGAGCAGCGCCGCACCGCGCCAGTGCTCGAGCAGCGCGGTGGAGCGGGCGTGGGCGGAGCGCCAGCGTTCGGCGGCCTCGTGCTGGCCCGACACGTCCTGGGCCACCACCACGAAGCCGAGGAGCGCCTGGTCGTCGTCGCGCAGCGCGGTGACGGTCTCGAGGGTCAGCAGCTCGCTCCCGTCGCGGCCGCGGCGCCGGCCCTCGTGGTGGGCCCGACCGCGCAGCAACGCATGGTCGAGCAGGAGCTCGACCTGCTCGCCCACGCCGTCAGCCGGCGCCCGCAGGGTCCGCAGGTGCCGCCCGACGACGTCGTCGGCGTCGTAGCCGAACATGCGCTGAGCCGACTCGCTCCAGCTGGTCACCAGTCCCGCCGGGTCGACCGTGAAGCAGGCGAACCCGGCGAGCCCGTCGATCACGAGGTCGACCGGCACGAGCGGCGCGTCGCAGCGCGGTCGCCTGCTCGCCCGTCGCTTCGGCTGCGCCCTCATGGGGGCAACGTCGGACGCCTCGTACGGGAGTTGACGATTCGCAGTGGAGCCGGCGCCCAGCTTGACGAATGCTTGAGAGTTGCCCTTGACTGATCGACCGACGCCGCCATACCGGTCGGTATGGTCGCACCGAGGGGGTTCCACCATGGAGATCCAGGCCGCCGTGCTGAGGGCCGGCGACGGTCCGTACACCATCGAGACCGTGCAGCTGCGAGACCTTCGCGCCGACGAGGTGCTGGTCCGCGTCGTGGGTGCCGGCATGTGCCACACCGACGTGGTGCCCCGCGCCCCCACCACCATGTCGCCCCCGCCCATCGTGTGCGGCCACGAAGGGTCGGGCGTCGTCGAGGCCGTCGGCGCCGACGTCGCCGGTGTGGCCGTCGGCGACCACGTGGTGCTGTCGTTCGACTCGTGCGGCGCGTGCACGAACTGCCTGGCTGGTCAGCCCGCCTACTGCGACACGTTCCTGTTCCGGAACCTCTCGGGTCGCGACCTCGACGGCTCCACCGGCATCACCGACGCCGCCGGCGCCGAGGTGCTGTCGCGCTGGTTCGGCCAGTCCTCGTTCGCCTCGCACTGCATCGCCACCGCCCGCAACGTCGTCGTGGTCGACAAGAGCCTGCCGCTCGAGAAGCTCGGTCCGCTCGGCTGCGGCATCCAGACCGGCGCCGGCTCGGTGCTGTGCGCGCTCGATGTGCAGCCCGGCACCTCCATCGTCGTGTTCGGCACCGGCGCCGTCGGACTGGCCGCCGTCATGGCCGCCAAGGTGGCCGGCGCCACCACGATCATCGCCGTCGACCTGCAGGCCCACCGGCTCGAGCTCGCCCGCGAGCTCGGCGCCACCCATGCCGTCAACGGCGCCGACGCCGACGTGGTGGCCCAGGTGCACGCCATCACCGGGGGCGGCGCTCACTACGCGTTCGACACGACCGG
>JANPGL010000514.1:0-2249 GCA_031423915.1 Actinomycetes bacterium
TCACGGCGGCGACGCTCCTGGTCCGGTTCGGCTCCTGTCCGAACCGGGGGGACACGCTGTTGGGCCGGTTGTGGCACCTTCGGCTCGGCGTCTGGTCACACGCCATCCGATAGTCGCGTCGATGGTCGCGTGGGCTCGGTCGGGGTCGCTGGCGGACGACCCCGACCGGGGCCTGGCGGATCCGCGGCGTCCGGCGGCGATGAGTCCGTCGCCGGCTGACGACGCGCCGTTCCCGAATCCCGTTTGTCGGCCATCTTGCGTGGTCGCACGAACGCGGCGCGACCCCGACCGGTCACGAAACCATCTGCACGCGGGGTGACCGATGTCGCCCGAGCACGGCCCGGTCCGGGTCACGCCCACGATCCCCTCGACTCTGGATTCCGAGGGGGAACCATGCGAGGCATCAGGCGGGTGCTGGCGGCCGGGACGCTGCTGGGCACAGGACTATCGGTGTTGGCGGCGGCGCCGGCGCACGCGGCCAACGTGACGGGCACGGTGCTCGACGGGGCGAGCGTGCCCGTCGTAGGTGCCACCGTCACGGCCCAGGTCGGCGCCACCACCGTCGGCCCGGTCACGACCGGGGTGGGCGGCAAGTACACGATCGCCGGCGCACCCGCCGGCAGCTACAGGGTCCTGGTGACGCCCCCGGCGGGCGCGCTCGGGTTCGCCATCGCCAACGCCACGATCGGCGCCGGCGGCGGCGCCGTCGACGTCACGCTCCCGGCCGCGTCGACCGTGAAGGGCACCGTGCTCGGCGCCGGCGGCCTGCCGCGGCCCGGCGTCACCGTCGCCTTCGGCGGCACCCCCAACGCCCCGTTCTCCGAGGCCCAGCTGGCCACGTGCCCGCTGAGCGGCGGGCCGACGGCCACCACCGCGGCCGACGGCACGTACACGATCACCAACGTCGGCCTGGTGTCGTGCCCGGTCGTGTTCACCGGCCCTGCCGGCTACGCCGACGAGATGTCGGGCGACACGATCGACCCGACCGTGGCGCTACCCGTGACCGTCGCCGCCGGCGGCTCGGCGATCCCGAACGTGGACGCCACGCTCGAGTACGCCGGCACGATCAGCGGCACGATCGTCGACACGCTCGGCGCGCCTGCCCCGTTCATCGGCGTGTACCTGTCGTTCGCCGACGGGCGCATCATCAGCGCCGCCGGCCCGTCCGCCACCACCCCCGAGGACGGCACGTTCTCGATCACCGGCCTGAAGCCGGGCACGTACGGCCTCACGCACTTCGGCGGCGGCTACAGCTCGCTGCGCACGCCGCTGCCCGTCGTGGTGCCCTCCAGCCCCACGCCGAACCCGGCGGCCGTCGTGCCGGTGATCCCCCGGGTGTCGCCGCTCAAGCCGCTCACGGTCGACAGCGTGGCGCCCGCCCAGATCGCCGTCGGCTCCCAGGTGAACCTGCGCATCGCCGGCACCGGGTTCCAGCCCGGCGCCACCGTCGACGCCTACGTGGTGGAGGGCGGCCAGACGTTCGTGTCCAACGTGGTCGTAGCGTCGCCCACGCTGATCACGGCCAAGCTCGATCTGCTCGCTGCGCCAGCCACCGGCCACCTCAACGTGACGGTGATGAACCCCGACGACGGCATCAAGGCGTGCGAGAACTGCATGACCGTCACGGCCGGGCCCGCGATCGTCCAGACCCTGTCGTTCACGAAAGCCCCGCCCGCGGCGGTGGGCGCCGGCTCCACGTTCGCCGTGACCGCCTACGCCACCAGCGGCCTCGACGTCACACTGGCCACCAGCGGCGCCTGCACCGGCGCCGGCACGAACGCCGCCACGATCACGGCCACCGCGGTCGGCACGTGCACGGTGACGGCCACGCAGGCCGGCAGCGCCGCCTTCGCCGCCGCCACGGCGCTGACGGCGACGACGACCATCAACAACGACGCACCAACGACGTCAAATACCACGGCCCTGGTGACCACTCGGCCCAAGCGCCTGCTCGACACCCGACCCGGCAGCCTCAACGGCTACACCGGCGACAAGCCCGCGGCGGCACAGACGGTCACGTTGCAGGTGGCCGGCCGCGGGGGCGTGCCCGCCGACGCCACGTCGGTGGTGCTGAACGTGACGGGCACCGAGGCCACCGCCGACGGGTTCGTCACCGTGTGGCCCTGCGGCGAAGCACGACCCCTGGCATCGAGCCTCAACCTCGTCCCCGGCGTCACCTCACCCAACGCCGTCATCACCAAGCTCGGCACCGGCGGCACCGTCTGCCTCTACACCCAGAGCGGCACCCA
>JANPGL010000515.1:0-2524 GCA_031423915.1 Actinomycetes bacterium
GTGGGCTTCATGAACCCCGAGGGCTGGATCTTCATCGTCGACCGCAAGAAGGACCTGATCAACGCCTCCGGCTACAAGGTCTGGCCGCGCGAGGTCGAGGACGTCCTCGCCGAGCACGAGGCGGTGCGCGAGGCGGCCGTGGTCGGCGTACCCGACGAGAGGCGCGGCGAGACCGTCAAGGCCTTCGTCAGCCTCAAGGCGGGTGCCGAGGTCACCCCCGAGGAGCTGATCGCCCACTGCAAGGAGCGGATGGCGGCCTACAAGTACCCTCGGTCCATCGAGTTCGTGGACGAGTTGCCCAAGACCGTGACGGGCAAGATCCTGCGCCGGGAGCTGCGCACGGCCGAGTCGGCCAAGAAGTCGGGCTGACGTCCTTCGGTCGGAGGTCGCGGGCACCGACGCACTCGTCAGCGCCCGCTGACCCCGATGGGCCGAATCAGGTGAGGTAGCCGGGCACGTCGATGATGACGTGCGTCGGCGAACCGCCGCCGCGAAGCTTGATCTTGCCGTCGGCGCTGACGGCCGTGATGACCGTGCCGCCTACGTTCTGGTTGTCGGACGACCAGTTGATCGACGAGTTGCCGGGCCAGCTGGCGGCGTCGGCGGGGAACACGCCGACGAAGCCGCCGGCGCCCGTCTCGGTGACGGTGAGCTGGATGACGGCGGCGCTGATGCCGACGGGCACGGGCAGGGTGATCGTGCGCTCCTCGCCCGGGTTCAGCTTGGTGAGCCCGGCGGTGTCACGGGTGTTGTACGAGCAAGGGATCGGGCTGATCGGCACGAACGCCGGCGGGATCACCAGCGCGGGCTCGTAGCCGATGCGCGCGCCGCGCACCTGCGTCGAGCCCGCGACGCTGTCGGTGATCCAGATGAACGGCGTAAGCGCGAGCGAAGCGGTGATCTCGATCGGTGGGTCGAGCACGACCGTCGCCGTGAAGTTCGCCTGGTTCGCGGCGACGGTCGCGGTGCCGACCAGGGTGATAGTGCCCGTTGTGATGTCCTCGGTCCAGACCTCGAGCTGGGCGACGGAGCCAGCGCCGGTCGACCCGTACACCTCCCACTCGTGGACTACCGTGCCGACGGGAAGTTGAGGATGGATGGCCGCGAGACCCTCGCTCGCTCCGGTCGCCGTGAACCGGAACGTTCCGCCGACGGTGGTCCAGGTCTGCGCGGAGGCCGCTGGCTGGAACTGCCAACTGGTGAACGTGTCGTAGGACAGGGTCGGCTTCAACGGCGTCGCATTGGTGGTCGCACCGAGGTTGATGGTCGGAACCTGCGCCTCGGGTGAGCCGGCAGCGGCGGCCGGCTTCGCCGCGAGACCGAGACCGACGGCTCCGGCACCGGCGGCGAGGCCGCCGATCATGGCGCGTCGGCTGACCGGCGAGTTGGACGGGGTGTGCGCGTCGTTGCCCACGTTGTCTCCTGAAGGTTGGCGGAAGGTGGGCGCGACGCGTGCGGTCCGACGGACCGGCTCGTCGCCCCCGACCTGTCCGGAACCTATGAGCGACCAGGGGATACGCGTGCTTAGCCGACCACGGTGCGGGTCGGCTACGGTGGACAAGTCGCGTACAAGTGGCGCGCCGCCGCGCCCGCCCAGCCGAGGAGAGCCGTCACATGGCCAAGATCAAGGTCGCCAACCCCGTCGTCGAGATGGACGGCGACGAGATGACCCGCATCATCTGGCAGTTCATCAAGGACAAGCTGATCCTGCCCTACCTCGACATCGACCTGAAGTACTTCGACCTCGGCATCGAGCACCGCGACGCCACCGACGACCAGGTCACCATCGACTCGGCCGAGGCGACCAAGAAGTACGGCGTGGCCGTGAAGTGCGCCACGATCACCCCCGACGAAGCACGCGTCGAAGAGTTCGGCCTGAAGAAGATGTGGAAGTCGCCGAACGGCACGATCCGCAACATCCTCGGTGGCGTCATCTTCCGCGAGCCCATCATCTGCTCGAACATCCCGCGCTACGTGCCGGGCTGGACGAAGCCGATCATCATCGGCCGTCACGCCCACGGCGACCAGTACAAGGCCACCGACTTCAAGGTGCGCCAGGCCGGCACCGTCACGATGACCTTCACGCCGGCCGACGGCTCGGCGCCCGAGGTGCGCGAGGTGGCGGTGTACCCCGAGTCGGGCGGCGTCGCCATGGGCATGTACAACTACACCGACTCGATCCGCGACTTCGCCCACGCCTCGTTCCGGTACGCGCTCGACCGCGGCTACCCGCTGTACATGTCGACGAAGAACACGATCCTCAAGGCCTACGACGGCGACTTCAAGGACATCTTCGAGGAGATCTTCGCCGCCGAGTACAAGGCCCAGTTCGACGCCAAGGGCCTGTGGTACGAGCACCGCCTGATCGACGACATGGTGGCCCAGGCCATCAAGGGCGACGGCGGATACGTGTGGGCCTGCAAGAACTACGACGGCGACGTCCAGTCCGACATCGTGGCCCAGGGCTTCGGCTCGCTCGGCCTCATGACCTCGGTGCTCCTCACGCCCGACGGCGAGACGTGCG
>JANPGL010000516.1:0-5202 GCA_031423915.1 Actinomycetes bacterium
CCGTCGTCGCCCGCGCCCCACGTTCGGGCCAGCGTGCGCGCCAGGTCGTCCTCTTCGGCCAACAGATCGGCGGCGCGGTCGCGCAGGCGGCGGGGCTCGACGAGGACGATCTGGGCGTCGTCGGGAAGCACGTCGGTCATCAGCTGCTCGATGTCGACCAGCCACGGCAGCCACGACTCCATGCCGTCGAAGAACGTGCCCTCGGCCAGCCGCTCCCACTGCTCGCGACCCCACGGCTGCGCGCCCACGAGGGCGGCGCCGCGGGCGCGCACCTCGTCGCTCGGGAGCACCTCGCGCGCCGGGAAGATGGAGACGGCATCGAGGTCGTCGGTCGAACGCTGGTCGGCCACCGAGAACTCGGTCAGCCGGTCGACCTCGTCGCCCCAGCAGTCGATGCGCACGGGCACCTCGGCGGTCGACGGGAACACGTCGAGGATCGAACCGCGCAGCGCCACCTCGCCCCGGTGCTCGACCAGCTCCTCGCGCCGGTAGCCGAGGTGCACCAACCGCGAGAGGAGCGTCGTCGGGTCGAGGCGGTCGAGCGGCCGCACGACGATCGGGTCGATCGTGACGGCGCCGGGACCCAACCGCTGCAGCGCGGCGCGGATCGGCGCCACGACGATGCGCGGGCAGCGCTCGGGCGTGCGCAGGCGCCACAGCACCTCGAGGCGGCGACCCATCGTCTCGGTGGCGGGCGAGACGCGCTCAAACGGGAGCGTCTCCCAGGCGGGGAAGAACGCCACGTCAGCCGGGTCGCAGAACTGCTCCAGGTCGTCCGCCAGCGCCCGGCCACCGGTCGACGTGGGGGTCACCACCACGAGCGGCCGGCGGGACGAGAGGTGGGCGAGGCCGGCCAGCGCCACGGCGCGCGCGGGCTCGGGCACGGCCAGGGTGCCGGCGCGGCGACCGAGCACGGCGCCGAGCGCCGGATCGTCGCGCAGCAGCGGGGGAAGGGAAACGAGACGCATGGGCTCGTCTAGGCTACGGCTCACCGGACCATTGCCACGAGGTGACGCATACGGTGCCATCGTCATGGAGCCGTTCACGTTTCGTCTGCCCCGTGTTCGCCTCGTGGTCGCCGGGCTGGTGGCCTTCCTCGTGGCGGGCCACATGCTGGTGACCGTCGCGATGCAGTCGTCGATGGACCTGTTCAACCTCAACGAGGAGGGGACGCTCGGCACCTGGTTCTCCGCGGCGTTCCTCGGCTTCGTGGCCCTCGGCTGCCTGGTGCTCACGCACGCCGATCGGCCGGACCACCGCACGGGGTGGCGCATCACGGCCGCCGTGTTCGCGCTGGCGTCGCTCGACGAGGTGGCGCAGCTCCACGACCGGGTCGGCAAGGTCGTCGGCAACGGCGAGGGGCCGTTCTACTTCGGGTGGGTGATCCCCGGCGGCGTGGCCGCGGTCGTGATGCTGGTGGCGCTGGCGCGGTTCGCTCGCCGGCTGGCACGACCGCTCGCCGTGCGCCTGGCGCTCGGGTCGTTCCTGTTCCTGTTCGGCGCCGTCGGACTCGAGGCCGTCGGCGGCCACCAGCTGGCCACGGGCATCAAGGGCGACACGTCGTTCGAGACGATCGAGACCTCGCGGCGCTACCTGTTCGTCAGCGGCGTCGAGGAGACGTTCGAGCTGCTCGGCGAAGGCCTGCTGGTCGTCACCCTGGCGGCCGAGATGGCGCGACGGGTGAGCCCGTCGTCGCCCGGCACGCTGGTGATCGGCCCGTCGGAGATGCTCAGCGAGGCGCCGGGCCGGCAGCACGCCCGTTGATCTCGGTCATGGCCGCGTCGACGCCGGCCGACAGGATCTGCTCGACCGCGTCCGCCGCCACCTGCACCGAGACGGCCAGCTCCTCGCGGGCCGCCTTGCCGAGCTTGGCCAGCACGTGGCTGGCGCCGTCCTGGCGCCCCGGCGGCTTGCCGACCCCGATGCGCACCCGCAGGAACGTGTCGGTGTGGAGGTGCTGGCGGATGGATCGAAGCCCGTTGTGGCCGGCCAGCCCGCCGCCCGCCTTCACGCGCACCGTGCCCGGCGGCAGGTCGAGCTCGTCGTGCACGACGATGACCTGCTCCGGCGTCTCGATGCCGTAACGGCGCACGAGCAGCTGGACCGACTCGCCCGACAGGTTCATGTACGTGCTCGGGAACGCCAGCGCCACGCGCCGGCCGGCCAGCGCGACCTCGGCCGTGAGGGCGCGCTCCTTGGACCGGCCGAGCGTGGTGCCGCTTCGGCGCGCCAGTTCGATCACGGCGTCGGCGCCGACGTTGTGGCGCGTGTGCTCGTACTCTGCGCCCGGGTTGCCCAGACCGATCACGAGCGCATCGGCGGGGGTGCCCCGCCGATCGCCGCCGAACACCCCCACGGGCGGTTCGGTCAGCTCGGCTCGGCGTCGCCCTCGGCGGCCTCGGCCGCCTCGCCCTCGGCCGCCACGGCGGCGCGGGTGATGAGGACGGTGACCACCGGCATGTCGGGGTCGGCCGACGTGGTGACCCCCGCCGGGAGGGTGAGGTCGGACACGCGGATCACGTCGCCCACCTGCATGGCGCTGATGTCGATGGCGATCTCGGTGGGGATGTTCCGAGGCGTCGTGACGATCGGCAGGGTGTCGACCGAGGGGTCGACCAGGCCGCCGTCGTTGAGGACGGCCTTGGCCTCACCGTGGAGGACGATCTTCACGTCGACCGTGATCTCCTCGTCCATCCGCACGACCTGGAAGTCGATGTGGGTGACCTGGTGGCGCACCTTGTGGCGCTGCATCTCCTTGATGACCGTCGAGTGCACCGTGCCGCCGACCTTGAGGTCGAGCACGGTGTTCGACCCGGCGGCACCCGACAGGGCGGTGCGCAGGTCACGACGGCTCACGGCGACCAGCACGGGGTCCATGCCGTGGCCGTAGATGACGCCCGGGATCTTGTCCTCACCGCGGAGGCGGTTGGCGGCTCGTGAGCCACTGGCCACGCGGGGCTCGGCAGAGATGGTGGTCGGCATAGCGGCAACTCCTGGCATCGACAAACGGCTGGCGAGCTTATAGCGGTCGCAGGGGTTCCCACCAGGCGAGGCCGCTGCCGGGGGCGACGTCGAGCCGCCGGTAGCGGGTCTCGAGCACCGTGAGCAGCCCCGGCGCACGCTCGCGGACGAACCCGAGGCTCACGTCGTCGATGGCCACGTAGGCCACGTCCGGGGCTCCGGCGGCCTCGATCACCTCGTCCCACAGACCGGGGGTGTTGAACTCGGGCGACCAGCCGTGCACGGCCCCGGCCTGCACGCGGCCGGCCCGGACCAGGTGGATCGGGTTGCCGAGCAGGAGCACGGGGCCGGGCCGGGCACTCGGGCCGCGGAGGAAGCCGGCCGAGGCCACGGCGGCCCGCTCGGCGGGTTCGGCGTCGCGGCGCAAGGCGTCCCGATCGGCCGCCGTGACCGCCAGACCGTGGCGGGCGAGCAGCGAGGCACGCACGGCCAGCGGGGCCACCGACGCCACGGCGGTGAGCGCCACGACGACGGCGATCACCCGCCCGCTCCGTCGGGTCCCGGCATCTCGCCACCGGTGGGCCAACTCGTCGACGCCGTGGGCGGCCAGCAGCCCGAGCGGCACGAACACCAACAGCTGCTGATACGGCCACCAGAGCTGGCCGGCCAGCGCCGCGCCCCCGGCCACGATCCAGACCAGCATGTCCACGGTGCCGTTGCGCGCCTCGGGGCGCCACGCCCGCCGCCGACCGAGGGCGGCCAGCACCAGCAGGGGAAGGGTCATCACCGCGGCGCGGGCCGTCGAGCGCACCAGCCGCGACAGCGGGGGCGGGTCGAGCGCCCGGGTCTGGCCGGCGGCCCGGGTGAAGGTCCACCAGACCCGGTCGGTCTGGCCGGTGGCGACCACCTGGGCCACGAACGGTGCGACGACCATCGCGAGCCCCCCGATCCACCAGGCGGCGGCCCGCAGGGCCGTGCGCGTGTCGGTGCGGCGGGCCAGGCGGACGAGGGCCAGCACCAGGAACGCCCCCGGCACGGCCACGTAGAGGTGCTTGAACAGGATCACCACGGCGGTGGCCGCACCCGCGCCCGCCAGCCGCCCGCGGCCCTGGGGCGTGCCCGGGTCGGGGTGCTGCACGAGCCACCACGCGGCGAGGATGGGCAGGCCGACCAGGTGCTCGACCTGGCCGAGGTCGATGGGTCGCACGGTGGCGAGGAGCACCCCGGCGGTCAGCAGCGGCACCGCGGTGCGGGCGGCGCGATGGTCGAGACGGGAGCGCCAGGCGCGCTGGGCCAGCAGTCCTCCCGCCAGCCACCACAGGACCACGGCCAGGTGGATGCCGATCTCGGACGGGCCGAACAGCTTGGCGGCCAGACCGTAGAACCAGAAGATGCCGGGCTGCTTCACGTCCCACAGGTCCCGGTAGAGCACGGCGCCGTGGGTGAGCCCGCGGCCGTACAACAGGTACAGCGCCTGGTCGCCGGTGAACGGCAGGGGGAGCAGCGTCAAGCCGCACAGGACCAGGGAGGTCCAGAGGGCGACCGGGCCGCGCCTCCACCTAGCCGGCACGGGTCGGCGCCCCGTCCCGGCGTGTCGGCGGGACACTGACGCCTCGGGTGACACCGTGTCACCTTACGCGGGAGCGGTCACGCCTGGTTCTCGCCGCCGAAGATCTCACTGACGCTCGTGTCCTCGAACACCGCGTTCAACGCGTCGGCGATGATGCGCGCCACGGAGAGCACCTCGATCTTCTCGATCTGCTTCTCGGGGGGCAACGGCAGCGTGTTGGTGATGACCACCCGGTCGATGGGCGCGTTCTTCAGCCGATCGACAGCGGGGCCCGACAGCACCCCGTGCGTGGCCATGGCCCACACGTCGGTGGCGCCCTTCTGCTTCAGGATCTCGGCGGCCGACACGATCGTGCCGGCCGTGTCGATCATGTCGTCGACGAGGATGCACTGACGCCCCGCCACCTCGCCGATGATGTCACGGGCGATGGCCACGTTGGTGGTGCCCTTCGGGCGGCGCTTGTAGATGAACGCCAGGTCGGCGTTGAGGTGCTGGGCCATGCGCTCGGCCACCTTGATGCGCCCGGCGTCCGGCGACACGATCACCGGGTCGGTGGCGTGCTTGCGCAGGTAGTCCTCGAGCACCGGGATGGCGGTCAGGTGGTCGACCGGGCCCTGGAAGAAGCCCTGGATCTGGCCCGAGTGGAGGTCGACCGAGACCATCCGCTTGGC
>JANPGL010000517.1:0-8256 GCA_031423915.1 Actinomycetes bacterium
TCGACGACTTCGCGGTCGACCACGACGAGGCGGGTCTCACCCGCCTCGTCGGCACCGTCCGCGACGCCTCGCACCTCCACGGCCTCGTGGCGTACCTGGCATCGATCAACGCCGAGTTGATCTCCATCACCCCGGTCCACCGGACCATCGACCCCAGGAGCACCTCATGATCACGGTTTCCCACCTCACCAAGTCGTACGGCGGACGCACGGTCGTCGACGACCTGTCGTTCGAGCTCGCCGCCGGGCGCATCACCGGCTTCGTCGGCCCGAACGGCGCCGGCAAGTCGACGACGATGCGCATGATGGTCGGCCTCGCCCGGCCCGACCTCGGCGACGTCACCTATCGGGGCGCCACCTACGCCGAGCTGCGCGACCCGGCGCGGACCGTGGGCCTCGTCCTCGACGCCCGGGCGATGCACCCGGGTCGTTCCGCTCGCAACCACCTGCGGGCGATGGCCGCCGTCAGCGCGCTGCCCGAGGCCCGTGTCGACGAGGTGCTGCACCTCGTCGGCCTCGACGCCGCCGCCGACCAGCGGGTGGGCGGCTTCTCGCTCGGCATGCGCCAGCGCCTCGCCATCGCCGGTGCGCTGCTCGGCGACCCCGAGGTGCTGATGCTCGACGAGCCGGCCAACGGTCTCGACCCCGACGGCATCCGCTGGCTGCGCAGCATGCTGACGGGCTTCGCCGACGACGGCCGCACGGTGTTCGTCTCCAGCCACTTCATCGCCGAGCTCGCCACCTTCGCCCACGACCTGGTGGTGGTCGGCAACGGCCGGCTCATCACCGCCGAGCCGCTGGCCGAGACCCTCGAGCGCGACCGCACGCTCAGCCTCGAAGACATCCTCCTCGACCTCACCCGCGACGCCGCCCGCTACGCCGCCGCCTGATCCGCCCGCACGCCGAACCCGAACCCGAACCCGAACCCGAACCCGACAAAGGACCTCCGATGAACACGACCATTGCCCATACCACCTCGACCACGTCGCCGATCGTCCGCGACCTCCGCGCCGCCGTCCGCAGCGAGTGGATCAAGCTCCGCTCCGTCCGCTCCACGCCCATCTTCGGTGGCCTGGCGGCCGTCATCGGCGTCGCCATGTCGCTGATCCTCGGTCTGGCGGTCAAGACCGACCCGTACGACCACCTGCCGTTCACCGTCGCCACCACGTTCCTCGTGTCGAGTTGGCTCACCACGCTGTTCGCCGTCGTCGCCGGCACGCTGGTGTTCACCACCGAGGTGCACCACGGCACGTTGGCCGGCGCACTCACCGCCCGGCCGTCCCGGCCGATCCTCGTGGGGGCGAAGGTGGCCATCACCGCCGTGCTCGGGTTCGCCATGGGCGTGTTCGGCATCGTCGGGGGCCTCGCCGGCGGGCTCGTCAGCGGTATGGACACCGGCGACCTTTCGGGCGCGGCGTCGGGTGTCGCCTGGGCGCTCGTGCTCACGACCCTCGCCGCGGTGCTGGGCCTCGGCGTAGGCCTCCTCGTGCGCCACAGCGCGGCGGCCGTCACCACCGTGCTCGTGTGGGCGCTCGCCATCGAGGCGCTCGTGCAGGGGCTGGCTCCGGCCACTGTGTCCCGGCTGCTGCCCTTCACCGCCGCCCACGGCCTGCTCGGCACCCGCTCCGCCACCGACTCGGCCGAGACGCTGGCCGCCGCGCTGTCCAACGTCGGGAACGTGGCGGTCATCGGGTGCTGGGCGGCGGCGACGCTGGCCATCGGCACGGCCCTGCTGCACCGCAAGGACTCGTGATGACCCGGTTCGCCGCCTTCGGGCACCGCAGCTTCCGGCGGTACTTCGCCGGCCAGGTGATCTCCAGCGTGGGCACGTGGCTCCAGGCGCTGGCGGTCACCTGGCTGGTGCTGGACCGCACCGGCCGCAGCGATCGCCTCGGCGTCGCCGTCGCCCTGCAGTTCCTGCCGCTGCTCCTGCTCGGCGCGCCGGCCGGCGTGCTCGCCGACCGGGTCGACAACCGACGCCTGTTGCTGGTCACCTCGGCCGTGTCGGCGGGGGTGGCGCTCGGCTTCGGGCTCGCCGTGTCGACCGGCACGGCGGACCTGCGGGTGATCTACGGCCTCACCTTCCTGTCCGGTCTGGTGCTGGCCGTGGAGCGCCCGGCGATGCAGGCCCTCCTGTTCCAGCTCGTCGGCCGTGAGGCGCTGCCGAGCGCCGTGGCCGCCAACAGCACGATCATGTCGGTGGCACGACTCGTGGGCCCTGCGCTCGGGGGTGTGATGGTGGCGGTCACCGGCGTCGCCTCGTGCTTCTTCGCCAACGCCGTGTCGTACGTCGCGGTCTTCGCCGCTCTCGCCAGCATCGGCCGCAACGAGCTCGTGCCCCGGCCGATCGGGGCTCGGTCCGGCGGCAACCTCCGGGCGGCCCTCGCCTACGTGCGACAGCGTCCCGACGTCCGACGTCCGCTCCTGGTGATGGCGGTCGTGGGGCTGGTCGCTCTCAACTTCCAGACCACGTTCCCCTCGATGGTCCGGTTCGGCTTCCACCGCGGCGCCGGCGGCGTCGGCACCGCGATGAGCGTCAGCGCGATCGGGTCGATCCTCGGTGGCCTCTACGCCGCCGGCATCTCCCCGAACCGACGACGGGCCCTGGTGGCCGCCCTCTGCGGCTTCGGTGCCGTGCTCGGGGTGTTCGCCGCCGCCCCGAACTACCCGACGTTCGTCCTGCTCGGCATCCCTCTCGGCTTCGCCTCGGCGTGCTTCCAGTCGGTCGACACCGCCGCGGTGCAACAGGCGACCGAGCCGGCGATGCAGGGCCGGGTGATGGCGCTGCACCAGATGGCGCTGTTCGGCAGCACACCGATCGGGGCACTGGCGATGGGCTGGGTGATCCAGACCACGTCGCCCCGGGTGCCGTTCGTGCTCGGTGCCGTCGCCGCCCTCGCCTGCGCCGCCGTCCTGGTTCGTGCAGCCGCTCGCCACGCCGCATCCTCGGAAGCGATGACCGCGCGGACGACGATGCCCTCCCCGCGGGCGCTCGAGCGCAGCCGTTGAGGCGTCACGCGGTGCACACCTGCGGAGCGGACCGGACATACTCGTGTATGCACGCCACCACCGATCACGGTCCGACGGTTCGCACATGGCGACGCAAGCGCTGGCTCGGTGCGGCGTTGGTGGCGCTGGCGGTCTCCTCGTGCGGCTCGAGCGGGCCCGCGAACGGCGGTGCCAGCACCGGCCCGACGGGGACAGCACCGTCGACGACGGCAGCGGCGTCGGCCAGCTCCCGTGCATCGACGGTGTCTCCCGCCGCCGCGACGACGACCGTCGCCACCTCGACGGCAGCGACGTCCACCAGCGCGCTCGCCCGGTCGATCTGCGAGATCATCCGCGCCGTGCCGGCGGACCTGTTGCCCGACGCCGTGCCGGCCGCCTACCAGGCCCAGTTCGTGCTCAAGGCGGCTGGCGTCCTGAGCGTCGACGACCTGCGGGCGATCCACTCGGGCGACCTCGACGCCCCGGTGCAGGCGGCCTGCCCGACGGAATACGGCGACTTTCTGCGCCGCGGCGGCATCACGTCGCTGACGGCCCTCTGACCCGACGGGTTCGGCGCGCGGCGTCCGCGAGCCATGGTCGACCTCGGTGTCACCGAGCCTCGGCGTGCATTTGCCGGCGCACGCCGAACGGCGCAGGATCTGGGCGATGACCGACCTGCGCCTCACCGCCGACGACCGTCTCGACATCATCGAACTGCCGGGTCGGTACGCCGACGCCCTCGACCGACTCCAGCCCCACCGCCTGCCCGAGGTGTTCACCGTCGACGCGGTTTGGGAGGTGGTGAGCGGGATGCGCCTCGTCGGTCTCGACGAGATCAAGGCGTTCATGGGCCGCTCCGACGTCCACCCCGGCGCCCACCTGATGACCAACATCTACATCGACTCGGTCACCGAAGACCCACGTGATGGCGGCCCGCTGGTCCACCTGTGCTCGCGTGGTGTGTACCCCATCGGCCCGTCGGACCGGCACAACCCGAGCAGCGTGTTCTACGGCCGCTACGACGACGACGTCGTGCGCACCGACGCCGGCTGGCGGATCCGCCACCGGCGCTACCAGCACGGCGCGAGCTGAAGCGGGCCGACGGGCGAGCGCGTTAGCGTGAAGGACGCGCCGGCGGTGCCGGCGCCGAACTCGTGGGAGCAGCCATGGCGTACGTCGTCGACTTCGTGACCGTCTCGACGGTGGGGCTCGAGTCGTCGCCCGTGGCCGAGGCGCTGGCCGGCCTGCGAGCGAACGAGGCCCGCTACTTCAAGAACAAGTACGAGCACGTCTTCACGACGGAACCCGCCGCCAAAGCGAAGAAGGCGGTGGCGTGGGTGCACAAGATCCTCGCCGAGCAGCGCGACATCGTCATCGCGTCGCCCCCGCTCGAGGCGACCTCGTTCCAGGTCGAGAACCTCCGCATGGCCTACGTGTTCTACGAGAGCGGCCTGTCGATCAACGTGATGTACGACGTGGAGGACCCGAAGAAGCGGGCCGTCGGCTTCAAGCTGTCCGACGGGATGGAGATCCCCGACGAGCTCGCCGAGCGCTTCAAGTTCGCGCGGCAGCGCTCGAAGCTGGCGGGCACCATCCGCGGCTCGTACTTCGTGATCAAGGGCGAGTACTGACGCCCTGGCGGGCGCCTAGCGGGACCTGCGCCTCTGGTCCGGTCGCCACCTCGACCGTACGGTCGAGGCGTGGCCCAGCGACGGGCACGAGAGGAGTCGTTTGCCGTGAGCGATGAGCGACAGATCAGCGCGTCGAAGCCGACCCCCCGGCCCCCGTCCGCAGGTGGTGGGGCCGTCTACGGGCTCGGCCTGTTGGGCGCACTGGTCTGGTTCTGGAAGCAGGCGGATGGCCTCGGCGAGCACGTCGTCGGTGTGTTGAAGGCGTTCGTGTGGCCGGCGTTCCTCGTCTACCAGGCGTTCAAATCACTGCGAGGATGACGCTCGGACGCGCGCCGTCTCCGGCGCGAGACGAAAGAAGGTCCGCCATGAACCAAGTGACCGTCGGCAGCCGTCAGCCCTATCTGGTCGTCGACTCCCCGTACGAGGTGGCGCGCTGGCGACCACTGGTGCACTGGGTGCTCTACATCCCCCACGCCATCGTCCTGTACGCGCTGCAGATCCTGGCGCGCGCCGTCTTCCTCGTCTACTGGGTGATGTTCCTCTTCACGGGCACGCTGCAACCCGGTCTGTACAACATGATGGTGATGTACGAGCGGTACAACGCCCGCGCCGGTGGCTTCCTGGTGGGCTTCTCGGAGACCTATCCGCCGTTCGACTTCGCCAACGCCCCGGCCGACAACGATGCCTATCCACCCGTACGGCTGAACCTGCCCGCGGTGCCGGCGTCGGTGCCGCGTTCGGCCGCGCTCAACGTGCTCAAGGCCATTCCGCAGTACATCGTGCTGATGGTGTACCTCGTCGGCGCCGCGGTGGTGGCCGTGATCGGCTGGTTCGCGGTGCTGTTCACCGGCGCGTGGCCGCAGGGCATGCGCCAGTTCCTGGTGCGGGTCAGCAACTACCAGTTCCGTGTCTGGACCTACGTCACGATGGTCGACAACGACTATCCGCCGTTCGCCCTGCCGGCGGCCTGAGCCTGAACCCACCGGACGCCGCAGCCGTCGAGTTGCACGAGTCGACGAGGTCGGCTCCGCTTCACCCGATGCGGCGCACCGACGAGCGGGTCGACGTGCGCGACAACCGCGGACCGCGCGCGGGTTCCGCCGCACGCTCGCCGTGCCCGACAGCGGCGCGTGAACGCTGGTGGGCCGATCAGCCGCGGCCGAGCCCGGCGCGCGCCGCGGTCGCAGCCGCTTCGGCCCGGGTGGTCACCCCGAGCTTGGCCAGGATGCGCGACACGTGGTGCTCGGCCGTCTTGCGGCTGATGTACAGCACCTCGGCGATCTGCGGGTTCGAGCGCCCGGCGGCGACGAGCGCGAGCACCTCGCGCTCCCGATCGGTGAGTCGGAACGCATCGGTCGGCGGGCCACCGCCCGATGCGTCGGCCACCGGGTCGGCGAGACGCGCCAGTAGGCGTGTGCGCGCCGCCTGGTAGGGGCAGTCCCTCGCGTCGAACTCGGCGGCGAGCGACACCAGCCCTGCGTCGTCTCCGGCGCGGAGCGCCTCGACGCGTCGGACGATGCCGGCGCCGAGCTCGCTGTGCCGGGCCACGTGCGCGGCGCGGGCGAGCCGGTCGTCGAGGTCGGGTACCCCGCAGGCGTGCGATGCCTCGGCCCACGCCGCCGCGTAGAGCTGCCGCCAGATCGGCTGGTTGAAGTTGCGGTACAGCGCAGGGTCGTCGGGATCGGGCGTCAGCACGCGCAGCGCGGCGTCGGGGTCGCCGTGGTGCAGGTGCACCAAGGCGTCCATCATCTCGGGCCAGATCCGGTGGTCGCCCCGCATGCGCTCGGGATCGACCATGATCGCCCGCGTCACCTCGCGCCACCGCTGCTGCTCGACGGTGTCGCCGAGGATCCCGTGCACCATGGCCACCGCGTACGTGGCGGGCGCGTGGCTGTTCACCTTGGGGCATCCGGCCGCCCGCCAGCCGGCCTCGAACGCCTCGGCGCTGCGGAGCACGTCGTCGACGTGCCCGGCGAGCGCGCCGACCTCGATGCGTCGAGCGATGGCGACGTGGCGCTCCTCGCGCAGGTAGGGCAACGCGGCGAGATCGTCGGCGTGCCGCCGTGCGCTGCGCATGCGGCCCATCGCCAGGTCCAGGTGCACGCCCATCAGGTGGGCGTCGGTGTGGTCCATGCCCGAGGCGACGTCGTAGGGGACGAGCGACATGACGCGGAGCCGCTCCTGCACGGTCTCGTGCGCGGCCGGCAGGTCGACATCGATCATCTCGGCGATGCAGCGGGCGTCGAACGCGGCGTCGAGCAACTGCGCATCGCCGGTCGCCCGCGCCAGCTCCACGACCTGCGACGCGAACGGACGCGAATGCCCGACGCCGAGACCCGACGTGCTGCGGGCGACGGCCACCGCGGCGGCCACGTGGGTCGAGCCCGCGCCCAGGTGCGTGGCGCGCACGAGCAGGGACTCGTTGTGTTCGGCGGTGAGCCGGAGGGCGACGGTCCCGACGTGGCGTTCGTAGAGCGTGACGGCGTTGGCCAGGTCGAGCGCGGCCAGCTCGTCGAGGCCGGCCGCCTCCGCCACGCCGGCCGCCTGGTGGAGCAGTCCGATCGCCTCGGCGCCGACGTAGCGCAGGAGCGCGGCGCGCGCCGCCCGCACGAGCAGGTCGTGGCGGCGCCGAGGTGTGCCGGCGAGTCCGGCGGCCTGCTCGTAGCGCTGCTGGGCCTCGCTGGGGCGACCGCGCAGGAACACCACCTCGGCGAGCCGCGCCGCCAGCTCGACGGCGGTGTTCTGGTGGCGGGGCTCGCCCGCCGCCCACGCCAGCGCCGCGCGGGCGTCGTCGACGGTCTCGTCCACCTGCCGGCACCACGACTCGCCGGTCGCATCCGCCGCGAGCAGGCGGTCCAGCTCCATCCGGCACCACTCGGCATGGCGCAGGTGGAGCTCCGCGAGCTCGCCCGCCTCGGCGGACCGCTCTGCAGCGTACTGGCGGACCGTCTCGAGGACCCGGTACCGCGATGTCACCCCGGGGCGCAGCGTGACGAGGCTCCAGTCGGCCAGCCGCCCGAGGTGACCCAGCACTTGCCCCCCGTCCGTCTCGACGAGCGAGGCAGCGGCGTCGACCGAGAACGGCGCGGCGAACACCGCACAGGTGCGCAGCACCACCTGCTCGGTCGGCCCGAGCAGGTGGTAGCTCCAGTCGATGGTGGCCCGCAGCGACCGGTGGCGGTTGTCGGTGCCTGGGCCGAGCGTCAGCAGGTCGAGACCCGAGGCGAGCGATCGGTGCAGCCCGTCGAGGCCGAGGCTCGGGACCCGGGAGGCGCCGAGCTCGATGGCGAGCGCCACCCCGTCGAGCGAGCGGCACACGGCGCGGATCATCGCCACGTCGGCGAGCATGGCGTCGGTGGCGCCGCCAGCCAGGGCGCGTGCGATGAACAGCTCGACGGCGTCGGCCGGGTCGCCGACGTCGTCGCCGAGCGAGAGGCCCGGGACCGGCACGACCCGCTCGCCCGGCAGCAGCAGGCGGTGGCGGCTGGTGGCGAGCACCCGCACCGTCGGGCAGGCGGCGAGCAGCTCGGCGACGTGCAGGCGCACGGCGTCGGCCAGGTGCTCGCAGTTGTCGAGCACGAGCAGGGTCTCGCGTGTGGCCAACGTGGCGAGCAGCGACTCGCGCCGGGTCGTCCCGG
>JANPGL010000518.1:0-1917 GCA_031423915.1 Actinomycetes bacterium
GCTCGCCCGTGCCGCCGTCGCGATCCCCGATCGCAGCCCGACCTTACCGCGGCGCCCCGTAGCGCCCCCCAAACGAGCCGTCGACGCTCAGGCACCCAGGTGTGCGGCCAGCGCGTCGCGGGTGCCCAGGCGGCTCGCCTCGTCGGGCGCGCAGACCTCGATGCGCAGGTCGGTGGCGCCCGCCGCGGCGTACGCGGCCAAGCCGTCGGCCACCTGGTTCCACGAGCCGATGAGGAACAGGTCGGCCGGCTCGTCGATCCCTTCGCGAGCGAGCACGCCGGCGTACGACGGGAGCACCTTGTACCCGGCGCCGATCTGGCGGGCCATGGCGTAGGCGGGGCCGGGGTCGGCGGTCACGCAGATGCGCACGAGCGCCATGATCCGCAGCCGCGCCGACCGACCGGCCTGCGCCGCGGCGTCGTCGAGGGCGGGCCGGACGAACGAGGCGATGGTCTTCGGCCCGCACTGCCCCACGGTCGTGCCGTCGGCCACGTGCCCCGCCAGTTGCAGCATGCGCGGGCCCAGCGCGGCGAGAAGGACCGGCGTCGGCGCGGCCGTCACGTCGAGCGCAGCACGGGTCGTGACCTCGACCCCGCTGACGTCGGCAGGCTCACCGGCGAGCAGCGGGAGCAATCCCGCCAGGAAGTCGCGCGTGTACGCCAGCGGCCGATCCCACGACAGGCCGAGCGCGGCCTCCACCGAGGCCCGGTGCGACGGGCCGACGCCCAGCGTGAAGCGCCCACCCCACGCCGACTGCGCCGTCCGCGCCGCCTGGGCGAGGCCCAGAGGGTGACGGCCGTAGAGCGGGACGACCGACGTGCCGACCTCGCCGAGCCCGGGCCCGTCGTCCGCGGCGGCGGCCAGCGCCACCACGGGGTCGACCGCCGATGCCTGCGAGACCCAGAGCCCGTCGAAGCCGGCCGCGTCGGCCCAGCGCGCGTGCTCGCGCACCTCGGCGATCGAGCGAAGGGCGGTGCCGCCCGCCAGGCCCCATCGCACGCCGTACCGATCGCCGCGCCGCTCACCCGTGCGCTCATGGTTGCTCATGGCCGCAGTCTGGTCGACGCCGACGGGTGCTCAGACCACGATCCCGTCGGAGCGCAACCCGACGATGGCCTCGGCGTCGAGGCCGAGCACCGACGAGAGCACGTCGTCGGTGTGCTCACCGAGCAGCGGTGGTGGGCGGAACTCGGCCAGTTCGGTCTCCGCGAACTTGAACGGCGAACCGAGGACGCGCAGCGCGTGGTCGCCTTCGGGGATCTCGCGCACCATCTGGCGCGCCGCCACCTCGGGCGACTCGAGCGCCCGGTCGAGGGTTCGCACGCCGCCGGCCGGTAGGTGCTGCATGTCGGCGAGCCATGCGTCGGCGGGCCGCGTCGTCAGCACGCGCTCGATCTCGACCTTCAGCTCGTCTCGGTGACGGGAGCGGGCCGCGGGTGCCACGAACCGCTCGTCGACGATCAGGTCGTCCCGGCCGAGGACCCGGCACAGGTCGGCGAAGAGCCGATCGGTGGCCATGGCCAGGTAGATGGGTTCGGTCGCCGTCTCGTACAGGTCGATGGGCGCACCCACGGCGTGGCGGTTGCCCGACCGTTCGGGCACCGTGCCGTCGGTCAGGTACTGCATGCCGATGTTGCCGAGCGCGCCGATGGCCGTGTCGAGCAGGCACAGGTCGATGGCGTCGCCCCGGCCGTGCTGGGCGCGACCGAGCAACGCGGCCAGGATCGCCGAGGTGGCGTGGGCCGCGGTGAGCGTGTCGATGAGCGACAGCGGGTGCCGGGTGGGGTCGCCGCCCACCGGCCCGGTCAGCGCCATCATGCCGGTCTCGGCCTGCAGGATGGGGTCGAGCCCCGGGCGGCCCGCGTACGGTCCCGACGCGCCGTACGCCGAGATCGACACGTACACGAGCGCGGGGTC